>NZ_JAENGN010000050.1:0-1291 GCF_016533505.1 Parapedobacter sp. ISTM3
CTATCTGTTGAAACAATATCATTTGTTAGCAAATATCTGGCTCCATCCGGCAGCAAGTATCCCAATGTTATGTACATTTGTATTGAATATTTAAATACTGATATATCAATAAAAATTATTGATATATCAATTATTTGATTCCTATTGCAAAGGGAGCAATTACCATGACCAACAAATACATTTACCTGAACAACAACGCTACCACGCCGCTTGACCCTCGGGTGTTGGAGGCGATGATGCCGTACATGACAGATTTGTATGGTAACGCATCCAGCAGCCATCTGATGGGTAAACGCATCAAACAGGCAGTTGACAAAGCCCGCGAACAGGTCGGCGAGCTCATCAATGCCAATCCGGAAAACATCATTTTTACCTCCGGTGCTACTGAGGCAATCAATATGGCCATCCGAGGAGTCATTGCCCAATGTGGCATTGATAATCCACATATCATTACCATCAGCACCGAGCATCCGGCGGTATTGGACACTTGTCAATATTTAGAGTCAAGAGGCGTAGAAGTTACCTATCTGCCCGTTGACGATGATGGAATAATCAATCTTTCCTTAAACACTTTGGAAGCCAGCTACCAAGACAATACCGTATTGGTATGTGCTATGGGCATCAATAACGAAACCGGTGTTTTGCAGCCTTTCGGTAGAATGGCAAGTAGTGCCCACGAGCGTGGAGTCCTGCTCATGTGCGATGCCACACAATTTATCGGCCGGTATGAAATGGACGTTATTGAGAAAGAAGTCGACATTTTAGCCATGTCTGCCCACAAGTTTTACGGGCCAAAAGGCGTAGGCGCTTTGTATATTCGCCCAGGGTTAAACATTTCGCCGCTGCTTTTCGGCGGGGGGCATCAAAACGGACTTCCGAGCGGTACGCTAAACACGGCAGGCATTGTTGGCATGGGAAAGGCCGCCAGTTTGGTGCAGGAAAGTCTCCATGAAGAAATTCATCGGTTATTTGGTCTGCGTAAGAAATTGGAAGACGCTTTGTTGAAAATTGATGGCACCAAACAAAATGGTCATGACGGGTTTCGTGCGTGTAACGTTACCAACATCACCTTTCAGGGCGTTGACAGCGACGCGCTTATCCTCAATCTCAAAAACATCTGCGTGTCCAACGGTTCGGCCTGCCACTCCTTTACGATGGAGCCTTCGCACGTACTGCTGGCCATGGGGCTCACCAACGAAGAAGCCAATTCGTCCATCCGGTTTAGTTTGGGTAGGTTTAACACCGAGGAAGAAATTGACTATACGATTGAGCAAGTAAGTGCTGCCGTGGA
>NZ_JAENGN010000051.1:0-1273 GCF_016533505.1 Parapedobacter sp. ISTM3
AATCTGAAGGAAGCCGGCGGCAAACTCCCGGCCTGACGAACAGGAAGTGCATATAAGGCCAAAGTTGTTTGGATGAGATTGCAACACGAATCGAAGTCCCATACTGCACGGGGACAACATGGTAAATGCAACAGGTATATGGGATGAAAGTTATCGTTCTTACCCGGGGAGGTCTCACGGACGTGCGGACGTTTTTTTTTCGGAAGCGCGGACAACAGTTGTCGTGAGAAGTCAGCAGCGACCATAGTAGAACCAGTAACGAGCGTTGTACACCAACGAGGCCTCACCAAAGTTCGAAGGGTCAAACCTTAAGGAGTGGGAAGTAAACGAATGTTACCAGATGAAGGGTAAAAAGCAGAAAATCTCGAATCAATCAGAGACCTGCCCACATCAAGCCAGGACGGAATCTGACGCCCACGTGGGAGGGCAGACCTTCATGTGGATAACTGAAAATAACCCCACGGACAGTAAAACGGGTCATGGATTGCTCGAGTTCATCGTATCCCCGGCCAACCTGAACGCAGCCTATAAACAGGTAACAAGCAATAAGGGAGCAGCCGGGGTGGACAACATGGAGGTTGATTCCCTCAGGGATTACCTGCTGAACCGGAAAGAAGAACTCATAACATCCATCCTACAGGGCAAATATCGCCCGAACCCCGTCCGGCGGGTAGAAATCCCCAAGGACAACGGAAGTAAACGAATGCTGGGGATACCCACGGTCATCGACAGATTGATCCAACAGGCCATCAGTCAAGCACTGACGCCGCTCTATGAAGCAGGGTTCTCCCCAAACAGCTATGGCTTCAGGCCAGCACGCAATGCCCACCAAGCCCTACTCAAAAGCAGGAACCACATCACCGAAGGCTATACCTATGCGGTGGATCTGGACTTGGAAAAGTTCTTTGACACGGTCAACCATAGCCGGCTGGTCGAACTGCTCTCCCGCAGGGTAGATGATGGCAGGGTGGTATCGCTGATACACAGATACCTGAACGCAGGCATCCGTATCGGTGAGCATTATGAACCCGGTGAGCTGGGTGTGCCGCAAGGAGGTCCCCTAAGCCCACTATTGAGTAATGTGATGCTGGACGAACTGGACAAGGAACTGGAGCGAAGAGGCCACCGGTTTGCACGTTATGCAGATGACGTTATTGTTTTCTGCAGAAGCAAACGGGGGGCGGAAAGGGTTATGGGCAGTCTTGTTCCCTTCATCGAGCAGAAGCTGCGGCTCAAGGTCAACAAGGAGAAAAGCCGGGTCGTCCCCGCCCGG
>NZ_JAENGN010000052.1:0-1269 GCF_016533505.1 Parapedobacter sp. ISTM3
TTTTAAATTCAAACAATCCATCGGACAAACCGTTGCCATCATATGGAGTATGAATTTTTAGATATACCCGTATCCATTGAGGGCGAAGTTGACCATACCGAGGACGAATTGCTACAAATGAATAATGCCTTTGCTCTCATCGTGCTGGCCTGCAAAAGGCGTTACTGAACGGCGAATTAGTTTTCAGTTTAACAGCCGTGCATGATATTTTAGTCGAAATCAAAAAAATCAGACAAAAAGGACTTCTTTTTCCGTGGATATTTATGTCTGTCTTCGTATTTATCATATTTGCCATAACCCTCGGAGTAGGGGCGCTTTTCTTCGTTTAAGTCCTGTTTCCCATAATTATTCCCCTCTGTTCTTTGTGCAGAATACTCCAATAATTTATCGAGTTCGCCTTTATCCAGCCAAATTCCCCTGCAATTCGGACAATAATCTATTTCAACGTTTTGACGTTCCGTCATTAACAAGGTCTCGTTACAATTCGGACACTTCATGATTATTCGAGATTATGTTTAAAATATAAATATAAGTAAAATTATATAGGTTCTCGTATCGATAACATATTTTAACATGCCCGGTATTACATGATCGCCCATTGGTGCGGCAGTCGTATTGAATCCTAATATATCGGTTGGTTTAATTCTTAAATTCAACTTCTTAATATAGGAATAGAGAAGGTTTTAATTTATGTTTGTCATAACATTTATAGACGCAGTTTCAATGATAAGATTTTACGCATTTGTCTTTTTACTATTCCCCATAGCAGTACTCGGTCAAAACATAAATAAAAGCAAAATAACAATTAACAATTTTTGTGATACAATTCCCTTTGAATATACCCGTGGAAAAATAATCGTCAATGTCGATGTTAATAATCAACGAAAACGTTTCATATTTGATACAGGTGCGCCTTGTCTCATTTCCACGAATCTAATGCATGCCATCAATGCGACTGTTGTCGGGACTGGTCATATCACGGATGTTACTGGTAAAGCTCAGGAGCAACAGATTGTCAATGTTCCCGAAATAAAGCTTGGTAATGTTCAATTTACGGATGCTGTTGCTATGGTTTTCGACCGCCAAAGAATCGGATTGCTGGACTGCTTCGACGTTGACGGTTTTATCGGCAGTACATTATTAAAGCATTGTATAGTGCAAATTGACCTGGCGCAGAAAATTATTATCTTAACAGACAGGTTAACCAGGCTGGACTTAAGGGGTGCTTCCAAATCAAGAATAAAATTGGATAGAAATAGTAGACCCTTT
>NZ_JAENGN010000053.1:0-1249 GCF_016533505.1 Parapedobacter sp. ISTM3
CCGTCACCATCGTAGACATCAACGAAAAACGCATCGCGGCCTGGAATGACCCCGACCTTTCGAAGCTCCCCGTGTACGAACCCGGACTCGCCGAAGTCGTCGGCGAAGCACGCGGCCGTAATTTGTTTTTCTCGACCGATGTAGATCGTGCCATCGCTGAGGCAGACATGATCTTCATCTCGGTGAATACGCCCACCAAAACCTACGGCAAGGGCAAGGGCATGGCCGCCGACCTGAAGTACATCGAACTCTGCGCACGCCAGATCGCAGCAGCAGCCACCTCCGATAAGATAATCGTGGAAAAATCAACACTCCCCGTGCGTACCGCCGAGGCCTTGAAAAGCATCCTCCACAACACCGGAAACGGAGTCAGCTTCCATATCCTCTCAAACCCCGAGTTCCTCGCCGAAGGAACCGCCATACAGGACCTCCATAACCCAGACCGGGTGCTCATCGGAGGGGAAAACCCCGAGGCCGTCCAGGCCCTGGTGGATGTATACGCTTCCTGGGTGCCACCCGAACGTATCCTCACCACCAACCTCTGGTCTTCCGAGCTCTCCAAGCTCACCGCAAACGCTTTCCTCGCTCAGCGCGTATCCTCCATCAACGCCATCTCCGAACTCTGCGAACGAACCGGGGCTAACGTCGACGAGGTGGCCCGCGCAATCGGTACAGACAGCCGAATCGGACCAAAGTTCCTCAAGGCTTCCGTCGGTTTCGGCGGCTCATGCTTCCAGAAGGACATCCTCAACCTGGTCTACATCGCCCGCACATACGGCCTGCATGAGGTCGCACACTACTGGGAACAGGTCATCACCATGAACGACCACCAGAAACGGCGCTTCGCCGACAACATCGTGCAGACCATGTACAACACCGTCTCCGGAAAAAAAATCGCATTCCTCGGCTGGGCCTTCAAGAAAGACACCAACGACACCCGAGAGTCGGCTGCCATCTACGTGGCCGATGCCCTGCTCAACGAGGAGGCCAACATCGTCGTCTACGACCCCAAGGTATCCGCACAGCAGGTCTATGCAGACCTGGATTACCTCGGCTCCAGGAGCCCCGAGGAAAACCGAAGGCTGGTCTCCGTCGTAAATGACCCCTACCAGGCAACACGGCAGGCACATGCCATCGCCGTACTTACCGAATGGGATGAGTTCAAAACCTATGACTGGAACAGCATCAGGGAAAACATGATGAAACCCCCGTTCGTCTTCGACGGAAGAAAGCTCCTTGCGGCCAACAG
>NZ_JAENGN010000054.1:0-1238 GCF_016533505.1 Parapedobacter sp. ISTM3
TGTCGACTTCCCCAAATTAAGACTGCATAATTTTACAAAATTCTCATCAAATTAACCTAAACCTAAACACCCTAACACGCCTGTTTGTCGCTTTCAAAATCGGATAGGGCAGCATATTCTGTTGGTGGCATATTGCCGAGGCTGTCGTGCGGTCTGTGATTGTTGTAATCGTCCATCCATTGCCAGGTAACTTCCCTCACTTCGTCCAGGGTGTCAAACAGGTAGCAGTCCAGTACGTTATCACGGTAAGTACCGTTCAATCTTTCCACAAAACCGTTCTGCGTGGGCTTTCCGGGCTGGATATATAAAAACTCGATGCCGTTGACCATACTCCATTCCGTTAAAAGCTGGGATATGAACTCCGGGCCGTTGTCCATCCTGATTTTCCCAGGCTTACCCCTACGTTTAATCAGATGGTTCAGCACCCAGACCACACGCGAACTGCGCAGGGAATAATCCACTTCGATATGCAGTGCTTCCCTGTTGAAATCGTCCATCACGTTGAAAGAACGGAACCTGCGGCCATTGCTCAGTGCGTCGCTCATAAAGTCCACCGACCAGGTATCATTGGGCAACATGGGCTTGATCAGGGGCTGCTTTACCCTTTGCGGCAACCTCCGCTTTGCTTTCCTCCTGATGTTCAGTCCAATGAGCTTGTATACCCGGTGGACCCGTTTGTGGTTCCAGCAATGGCCTTCCCGGCGCAATCTCCTGAACGCTTTCCAGAAACCCTCACGCGGAAAATCTTCCGCCTTCTTTCTTAAAGCGGACTCCACCTGGCTATCATCGCGTGTACTGACATAATAGTAACACGTCTTGCTCAATCCCAACACCCGGCACGCCCTGCTGATGCCTTTCCCTGACTCCATCAATTCCTGGGCAATCTGTTTCTTCTGGCAGGGCTTCAAAGCTTTTTTGCGATCACCTCCTTGGCCGCCTCTAAGTCCAGGGCAAGCTCCGCGTACATCCGCTTAAGCTTGCGGTTCTCCTCTTCCAGTTCCTTCACCCGCTTTAGCTCGCTGCCGTCAAGGCCACCGTATCGCTGTCGCCATTTGTAAAAGGAGGCAGGACTGACACCATGTTCGCGAGTGATTTCCTGAACGCTTTTCCCTCCCTCGAACTCTTTAAGGATCTTACTGATCTGCTCCGGTCTGAATCGTTTACCTTTCATAATATACTGTTAAAGTTATCAATCATTTTTCTATTCTCTAACAGTCTTTTTTTCAGGGGAGCTTACA
>NZ_JAENGN010000055.1:0-1154 GCF_016533505.1 Parapedobacter sp. ISTM3
TATCCGCCCGACCAACTACATATTTTCTGATTGATTGACGGTCTGTAGCTTTACGCCCAAAACAATATAATTATGAAAGAGCGTAGGGACTACATGTTTACACTTGTCCGCCAGTGGCGTGAGAGTGGGTTAACCCGGCAGGAGTTCTGTTTGCAACACGGCATTACCCTGTCCAAGTTCGGTTATTGGATCAGTCGCTGGAAAGCGGATCAGTCTGGCGGGGATAACGGTTTTATTCCGATGGGCACGGCTATGTTGGGAACTGCCCCGGTGCTGTCGGTTATTTATCCCAACGGCGTTCGGCTGGAAGTTCGCTCGGCCGACCTGGGGCTGTTGTCCCGGTTAATCGCCCTGGGCTGATGTTCAGCCTTGGTTCTTCGCATCGCTATTACCTGTACGGCGGCCATTGCGATATGCGGAAAAGTTTCGACGGGCTTTGCGGGTTGGTGTCCTCCGGTCTGGGCCGGGGCGCCACCGGCGGTGATGTGTTCGTGTTCCTGAACCGTCGGCGCACGCACATGAAGCTTCTGCACTGGGAACACGGCGGGTTCGTGCTGTATTACAAAAGACTGGAGGGCGGTACATTTCCGCTGCCGAAAACCGGTGGGCCTGACGGCGGGATCGACTGGAGCGATCTGGTGCTGATGGTGGAGGGGATCGTGGTGGAGAAGAGCCGGAGACGGCACCGGTTCTCACTGAAAAAAGTTGTCTGAATTAACCAAAAACATCGTTTTATGCTTGCTTAACCTACTGGTTATTTGTATTTTTAGGCCATGCAAATGGCACTGGAACAGCTATCAAAAGAGGACCTTTTAGAGGTTGTTTCCAATATATCCAAAGAGAATGAACTCCTTCTTCGGGAGCGTGATTACCTGAAGGAACAGCTGGCCATGTATAAGCGGATGCAGTTCGGCCAGAAGCGCGAACGCTTTGAAGGCGACCCGGCCCAGATGAGCCTTCCATTCGATGCTGCACCCGTCCAGCTGGAACAGCAGCAGGAAGAAGTAAAGCAAAAGATTGAATACGTCCGCAAACGCCCGAACCACAAAGGGCGCGCGAAACTTTCTGAACATCTTCCTGTCCGG
Organism: Parapedobacter sp. ISTM3; assembly: GCF_016533505.1. NCBI lineage: Bacteria > Pseudomonadati > Bacteroidota > Sphingobacteriia > Sphingobacteriales > Sphingobacteriaceae > Parapedobacter > Parapedobacter sp. ISTM3. Next base: position 1,086 of record NZ_JAENGN010000055.1, read on the forward strand.
GAAATCGAAATCCACCCTGACGGAGATCTCTCCGATATGGTCTGCATCGGCAGGGAAATCACCGAGGAG
>NZ_JAENGN010000056.1:0-1122 GCF_016533505.1 Parapedobacter sp. ISTM3
GTTACCGAGCATCGCGCCAATGTCCTTAAAGAATCCGGTATAGTCACCGTTCGGGATTTGAAACACTTTATAATTAACAACTATCCCACTGACGTTGATATATCATCGGTGACTTTTCGTGGGTTTGGCTCCACCGGCTCGGAAAAGTTATTATGTAGCGTTCTAAAATAGGCGAAGGTATGATTGGGAGAACTTACCAGCATGGGCTATTGCAATACCGCCACTCCCAAATGCTGGGTGAAGTGATGAACATCGGCCTTATTGCGTATTTCCCGACGCATCGGCATTTGGCGTTCTTATACCCTGAAAAATTGATTCGTCTCCGTTTCGCATATACCATCATCCCCGAAAAAACTATCAAGGGATATTTTAGGTATTTTAACAAACGGGTAGCACTACAAGCCAATCACGCAAACGAAGCAGTCTGTAGGTGATTTAGTGAGACATCAAAATACCGTTCGTTGGAAAACATCGTTCTTTTACGTTCGCTCCAACTATCAAGATAAGTCTTAACAACTTGCTTCTCGTAAGTCCTTTCTTTGTTTACTATATAATCAATTGAAGATAGAAGTTCCAACGCAAAGTCCGAGTAAAACCCTTCCAGAAAACGCATCGTCCGCTGGGCAATTTCCAAAAGCTCCGGTCTACTTTCCACGTACGATTTGACAGTCTCATAACCATCGGCCACCAAGGTCAGCGGCTCAAAGGGTTTTTTGTCCATATAGCTATATCCCATGATGTAGCTGCCGTTCAATGCATATAACACATGACGTACCTTTCCTGAATAAGGGCCGTAAAAGTTGGGCTGGAAATCCAGTTTAAAATACTTCTTTGCCCCAAAGCGCTGTAAAAAGTAGCAAACCTTCTCACAAGAAAATTCCGACACATACTCGCCATTTTTTACGAGGTCATAAAGAACATAGAGCAGCAATGCTCTCGCATCCGTCAATTTAGCACGTTCTTTTTTTAAGTGTTCCTTTATCTGCGTCGTCGGTTCGTATACTAACACGTCTATATCCAAATGACCGAGTTTATGTCCTATAATTCTTTTCACTTTTTCCCATTCAAGCCCACCATTGCCTGCACCGAGAGGAGGTATCGCAATACTGTTGATTTTGTATT
>NZ_JAENGN010000057.1:0-1017 GCF_016533505.1 Parapedobacter sp. ISTM3
ACGCGGTTGCGCCCCAGCCTCTTGCTGAAAGAGGACTTCAAAGGGCCGACGAGCCTGGACCTGAACGCGATGTTCGTCTTCGGGGACCGTTTCTGGATCGGCGGCGGCTGGCGGACCGGCGTGACGGTTTTCAAGAAGAATTACGAGCGTTTTACGGGCAATGCGCTGAACCGGCGGAACTCGGTATCGGCCATCACGCAGCTTTACGCCACGCCGACGCTGCGCATCGGGTATTCGTACGACCATATCCTGAGCCAGCTGAGCAGCGTGCAGAACGGTTCGCACGAGGTTACGCTGGGCATCACCTTCGGCCGGCGCGACCAGCGCCTGCTGAGCCCGAGGTTTTTCTGAGCCGTTTCACTGAATGTACACGGAGGTATAACGTATCACGATGTTATTGGAGAAGCTTGCCTTATTTCTCGACGGGAAACGCGGGTTCCGCTATGTCCGGCGTGACTACCAGATGGAAATCTGGTTGTCGGACAGGGAGGAACTGCCCGTTGTGGTATCCTATCTCAATAGCTGCCGTTATATCATTTCCCTGCGTGATTTCGTCTATGAGCTGCGAGACGAGGAACGGGCATACCATTATATTATTCGGGTTTTTTTCCATATGGATCGAATTTCAATTGATTATAACGTGATGAGGAGGAAGCTTCCTGCCTCCTCTGATGAGAAGCAAACGAGTTATGAAAGATAAACTACTGACTGGCATCCGTTTTTTTGCCACCACATTTCCAGCAATCATCGTCATGATGACAAGTGCGGCCGTGTACGCTCAGGAGCAACCCGGTCTGCGCGACCGTGCGGATCAGGCATTCGGCAGGTATGAATACGCCAATGCAGCGGCGCTCTATTTGAAACTGGCGGATGCGAAAAAGCCGCGTGTGGCGGATGTGGAGCGGCTGGCTTATTGTTACAGCCAGATGAAGGACTACGAGGCTGCGGAAAACTGGTATGCGCGTGCAGTGGCGATGGAGGACAGCGCTCCGGAAAGCTTATTCCAGTATGGCCAGG
>NZ_JAENGN010000058.1:0-980 GCF_016533505.1 Parapedobacter sp. ISTM3
CAAGAAAACGCATACTCATCACCGGTGCCGCAGGATTTTTGGGTTCGCACCTGTGCGACCGCTTCATCAAAGAGGACTACCACGTCATTGGTATGGACAACCTGATTACGGGGGATCTGCGCAACATCGAGCACTTGTTCGGCCTGGAGAATTTCGAGTTTTACAACCATGATGTCTCTACGTTCGTGCATGTGCCGGGCAGCTTGGACTACATCCTGCATTTCGCATCCCCGGCCAGTCCGATAGACTACCTGAAGATTCCCATCCAGACGCTGAAGGTGGGTTCACTGGGCACCCACCACTTGCTGGGGCTGGCCCGGGCCAAGGGCGCCCGCATCCTGGTGGCTTCCACCTCCGAGGTATACGGCGACCCCTCGGTAAGCCCGCAGCCCGAGGAGTACTGGGGCAATGTGAACCCCGTGGGGCCGCGCGGCGTGTATGACGAGGCCAAGCGCTTCCAGGAAGCCATCACCATGGCTTACCACACCTTCCATGGGCTACAGACCCGCATCGTCCGCATTTTTAACACCTACGGACCGCGGATGCGGCTCAATGACGGCCGGGTACTGCCGGCCTTCATCGGGCAGGCGCTGCGCGGGGAAGACCTCACCGTCTTCGGTGACGGCTCACAGACCCGTTCATTCTGCTACGTGGACGACCAGGTGGAGGGCATCTACCGCCTGCTGCACAGTGATTACCCCTATCCGGTAAACATCGGCAATCCCGATGAAATCACCATCAAACAGTTCGGCGAGGAAATCATCAAGCTGACGGGCACTTCCCAGAAGCTGGTGTACAGGGAGCTGCCGGTAGACGACCCCAAGCAGCGGCGGCCGGATATCACCAAGGCCAGGGAGCTGCTGGGTTGGGAACCCAAGGTAGGCCGTGAGGAGGGGCTACGCATCACGTATGCGTATTTCAAATCCTTGCCGGACAAGGAAATCGAGCACAAAGACTTCACCTACTATAACAAACGATAA
>NZ_JAENGN010000059.1:0-955 GCF_016533505.1 Parapedobacter sp. ISTM3
TTACAAAGACTTGTCGGAAAAGGGCTATTACAGCCGTATCATTTCGGGGAACGTGCAGCAACGCATTGAAGTGGATAGTGTCCTGTGCAATTTCGACAACTACCCGTATGCAGTGCGCACCTATGCCAAACAGTTCATCATTCGGTCAAGCAATGTAACCAGGCGTAACCTGATTACTACCTGCTATCTCGTCAACTCCGTTCGTTCCGACAATAACCCGCAGGGCTTCAATATCGAAAAATTTGCAGTCGTGGAAAATAAGGATATAGAGGTTATCGAACGCTAAAAAATCAATCTTATGGAAGCATTATCAGATTTAAGCACGTTCGCAAAAATCCTTACCGACAAAGGATATAACGGGTATTTCCATACGCAGGGAGCGTATGCCGGAAGGCTGAAAGACAGCATCAGCGATTACCTCGAAAGCTGCCAAAAAGGTGCAGATACTTTGCCTAAACAGGACTTACTGCTGACAGGCTACCTGCAATGGTCGGGCGATGACAAACCCCGTGTTGAATGCAATATGTGGGTAAAGTACCTGAATGGCAAATTCTCATTGAGCCGTATGGAGATAGCGAAGAAAGACGGCTTTGGGCAACTGCTCAAAAAATCGGAACTGGCAAACCTGTCCGTAATGTCCGCACCCAAATTAACAGAAGCGGTCGCATTGGTCAACGATGCGCCGAAGCAAACGGCGGGTAAAAGTCCTAAGCGTTTCAAGCTATAACACAGAAATAGTAAGGCTATGAAAAAATTAAGAGCAAATATGGACAGGTACTTTGACAAGCTGGACGACCGTTGGCGGGCGTTGCCCTTGCGCAAACAGCACCGATATACGCTGTACTTCTTTGTGGGTTACCTGCTGCTTACCGTAGCGGTCATTGGCAAAGTGATGTACGATACCTCAAAGTCCGGTAACGATATGGTCATTGAGCATATCGAAAACCCTGTCCTC
>NZ_JAENGN010000006.1:0-285627 GCF_016533505.1 Parapedobacter sp. ISTM3
GGCACGCGCAACGAGCCGCTGAACCGGCGTATCAGCAACAATACCCACGAAATCGGCCTGAGCTACCGGTTTGGCGGCATCATCGGGATGCTTTAAGGTCCGCGGGTTTGCGCGTTGCTATAAATACGCTGCCTATACAAGATACAAGGCCTGTACGGCATGCCCGCAGAAAAATGATATCTTTGGGCATTTGTATAATCGACGTCGCCCATGAAAGGATTGAAACAACTGGGGCTGGTGTTTTGAATCTGCAACGGTATTGATGCGGCATCGGCAAGCGGCTGCCCCGATATTCCTGATCTGACAATGCCCCACGCATCAGGTGGGGCATTGTGCGGCGTCGGTATGACGCCTATGGATGTCCGGGCCTTGGCAACGGATTATCGGGTGGCGATAATGGTTTTGTGCGTATCTGACAGCAACATATCGGCACGCTTGATGGATTCGTGGATGTACTGTTCAACCTCGGTGAGCATGGGCAGCGTCTTTGCAAGGCTGGCATGGGCTTCTTTCGTTTTCTTGAGCGCTTTGGCCTCGCGTTTGAGTTCCTTCTTCAACTGGGTCTGCAGCACTGCGATGTGGCGTGCTTCCTGGGCGGTCCGTTGCTCATGGGCGCGGGCGTATCGCACCTTGATTTCGGCGATGGCTTTTTGGCTTTCCTCCACGCGGATGCCGTTGTCGATGTCTTGCTGGTATACGCCTACAAAAAAGGCTTCATCGCGCGCCAGGTCGGCGTGGCTGCCTGTCTGGTTTTGGATGCGCTGTACTGCTAAGTCGTATTGCTGCCATAGAACGCTGACGTTGCGCTCATGGAAGGCGACCTGTGATTTGAAAGCTTCCAACCGCTTGGTGAGTTCGCTGACCTCGTTTGTAATGGGATGGATGGCCACGGGTTTGTCGGCAGCATGGGCAAAGCATGTGGTTCCTGCATTTGCTGTGGCAAAAAGTGTGATGATGGCTAATGTTTTCATGATGTTGTTTTTTTGATTATCAATTTTTATTTTCTCTCCTGATTTTGCCGGCTTCTGTACCGCCGGGTGTTTTCCCCGGCTTGGCATCGCCGTACTGTGCCAATACATGATATTTCTGTACCAAAATCACAATGTGTTGATATTCAGTAAAATAAATTTTGTCATAAATGGAGGGCTGTTCGATAACGGACAATCGATTGTCCGCTTGCGTACGGAATCGGGCAATACGATCGTGGTATCAGGCTTCCACCAGTTCCAGCAAGGCTATCTCTGGTGGCATCCCCAGTCGGCCAAGGTAGCCCAGAAAGCCGAATCCGCGGTTGACGTAAAGGTATTGTGACCCCCGTTGGTAAAGGCCAGCCCATTGTTTGTAAAAATATTGCACTGGACTCCACCTGAGCCACTTCGACTCAATGCCGAATTGCATGCCGTGCGTATGCCCGCTGAGGGTAAGCGCGATTTGCGGATAAGCGCCGACCACCTCGGCTTCCCAATGGGAGGGATCATGGCTGAGGAGGATGACCGGCGGCTCGCCTGATATCCCCGAAAGGGCTTTGGCGAGGTTCCCATAGCGGGAAAAGGCGGCCCGGCCGCTCCAGTTTTCGACTCCGGCGACGACGAGTGCATCGCCATTTTTCTTGATGGTCACGGATTCATTCAAGAGCACCCGCCAGCCGGCCAAACGCTGGTAATGCAGCAACGTCTGGAGGTTGTGCTGCTTGGCACTGAGCGATGGCCAGCGGACGTAATCGCCGTAGTCGTGATTGCCCAAGACGGAAAAGACGCCCAAAGGCGCGCGGAGTCTGGCGAAAATGTCGAGGTAGGGCTTAAACTCAGCTGCCCGGTTGTTAACCAGGTCACCGGAGAAGAGGATGAGATCGGGCCGCAGTGCCATGGCCATATCGACTCCCTTGCTGACCGCGTCAGGATTGTCATAACTCCCCGAGTGGATATCGGACAGCTGCACAATCCGCAGCCCATGGAATGCTTTCGGAAGACCGCGGATGGGTATTTTCACAGTTCGTACCTGATAACGGTAACGCCGGGATACGCCATACAGCAAACCGATGGTCAGCATGCCGCCGGATAGCATGGCCAATTGGCCGGCAATGGGACTGCGCGATAGGTTGGTGGTCCCGCTGGAAGGCGTAGCGGACCAGGCAGTTTGCAACACCACCCATACGGCCCTCACGCCAACGAGCAGATCACTCATGAACATCACCGATGCCATGACGATCTGCCCGAGAAGCACTGCAATTAGCGCATGTACGGTGTGCTTGAGGGCAGCGCTGGGCCAGCCGATGGACGACCAGCGGCTGAACATCACCGGGCTGACCAATGCGCCTGCACTGACCAACAGGTAGGCGGCTATCAGCACATGCCGGGTGGGCACATCCATGTCCTTCAGCCCCGTGTATACAGCGGTGAAGGCGTAGTATACCGTGCCTGCAAAAAATACCAGGAAATAAAATATCCGCATGCTGTTTGTCCCAAAGCCATAAATATCGGAAATAGAATCCGTAACCCGCTAAACAGGAGAGATTGTTTTACTTTTTTGAATATGCGCGGATTTTTGTTATCATTGGTGATGCGAAAAGTTAATCGGGCGATGTTATTGTTGGTCATGGCCGTGGCCTGTAGCGTCCATGCATGGGCCATGAATGCAGCCGATACGTTGAGAGTATTGGCTATCGGCAACAGTTTTTCGGAAGACGCTGTAGAACAATATTTATATGAACTGGCCGCGGCCGCCGGTAAGCCGGTAGTGATCGGCAATATGTACATCGGTGGGGCGCCGCTGTCACTCCATTGGGAAAATGCGCAAGGCGACAAGGATGCGTACAGCTACCGGAAAATCGATGCCAACGGAAAGAAACACACGCGCGAACAGGTGAGCATACGTACTGCACTGCGTGACGAGCCGTGGGACTACGTGTCCCTGCAACAGGCAAGTCCGCTCTCCGGCCGCTTTGACTCCTATGCGCAGCCTATCCATGCGCTGCACCGGTATATCGACAGTGTGTCCGAAGGCACGGTGAAATATAGCTGGCATCAGACCTGGGCATACGCACCGTCTTCGACACACGAGGGCTTTGCTGCCTACGGCAAAAACCAACAGACGATGTACCGCGCTATCATGGAGGCTTCCCGAAAGGCACAGGCGCTTATTCCGTTTGACTTGCTGATACCCAGTGGAACGGCTATCCAGAATGCGCGCATGACTTTCCTGGGCGATGATCTGACACGGGATGGCTACCATCTTGACCTGCATATCGGGCGGTTTATTGCGGCATGCACGTGGTTTGAAGCGTTATTCGGCCAGCAGGCTCCGGTGGACCGCTACCGTCCTGAACAGGTGACCCAGCAGGAGGCTGATGTGGCAGGTGAGGCAGCCCATGCCGCTATCCTGCAGCCGTTTGCCGTGTCGGCAATCGCTGCTTCCACTACTTCTCATTCCAATGCTCGGCACCGGTAATGCCGTGTTCTGCCGCGTTAAATACGGGATCCTTGCCGGCTTTTTTCTGCTTACGGTAGTCTTTCAACGCCTGTAAAGCGGGCTTGCGAAGCAATAGAATTGCGATAAGGTTGAGCCACGCCATGAGACCTACGCCGATATCGCCCAGTGTCCAGGCTGCTTCGGCGGTTTTCACGGTGCCGTAGTACGTGGCAAATAAAATGAGTACGCGTAGCACCCAAATTGCCCACCGATGGCGCCCTTTGCTATCCAGGTAGCTCAAATTGGTCTCGGCCATGTAGTAATAGGCCATGATGGTGGTAAAAGCAAAAAACAGCAGCGCAATAGCCACAGCAGGCCCGCCGATGGTAGGGAAATGCGCTGCAATAGCATGCTGAGTATATGCAGGGCCGATTTCTACGCCGGGAAGGTTTTCGACAAGGTATCCGCCATCGGGATGCTGGACATTGTATTGGCCTGTGAAAAGAATCATGAAAGCCGTCGCTGTGCAGACAAATAGGGTATCCACATATACGGAAAATGCCTGCACAAGCCCCTGCTTGGCCGGGTGGCTTACCTCCGCTGCCGCCGCCGCGTGGGGTGCTGTGCCTTGTCCGGCTTCATTGGAATAAATGCCCCGCTTGACGCCCCATGCGACCGCCGCACCGATAACTGCGGCAAATGCGGGTTCAAGGTTGAATGCGGATTCTACAATCAACAGGAGTACATCAGGCACCTGCCTGAAATGAAAGGCAATGATGATGAGCGCAAGTAGGATATATCCGCCGGCCATGAACGGTACTACAACTTCAGCTACTTTGGCGATACGCTTGACCCCGCCGATAATGATCAATCCGAGCAGCAGCACCAACGCTATGCCCGTGTATTCCACGGGAATGGAAAATGCCGTAAGGCTGCTTAATGCGATGCTGTTGCTTTGCACGCTGGGAAGAAATAAAGCGGTGCTTAATATCGTGGCCACGGCGAATACGATGGCATACCACTTGACGCCAAGCCCTTTTTCAATATAGAAAGCAGGCCCGCCGCGGTATTGGCCGTCTTTTACCTCTTTATAGATTTGTCCAAGGGTTGCTTCGACATAAGCGGATGCACTGCCAAGGAATGCAATGATCCACATCCAGAAGACTGCGCCGGGCCCGCCCATGGCGATAGCGGTGGCGACGCCGGCGATGTTGCCGGTGCCAATCCGCCCCGACAGCGCGATGGCGAAGGCCTGGAATGAAGAAACTCCTTTTGTTGATGACCCGCCAGTAATCAGAAGCTTGACCATGTCTTTGAAATACCTGACTTGCACAAATCCCGTGGCAAAAGAAAAATAGACGCCTGCTGCCAGGCATAATAGTACTAAAGCATTGCTCCAAATAATGTTATTGATGGCGTTTATCGCTTGTTCCATGTATGGTAAGGTTTGTATCTTGTTGTTGTTTATCTTATCTGCATGAAGTTAGGTAGACCGTTGTGCCGGATGTCTTAACGGGGGCGTACCGGCAAGCTTTCCATGCTCCCGTCGAAAAATCGGCAGGTGCCGAAATACTGGACCGTAGATGCCTGCCGACACGGGCAAAGCCGTGGCATTAAACATGGAAAGAATGGTACATCCAATAAAATTACTGATTAAATTCGGCAAAGGGATTGCTGACATCCCGCAAATCTATAGTTTTTTGCAAGAAATATTGTCCTTTTGTCCCGTTTTTTTTACGGCAAGTTTAATTTGCACAGCCCATGCAACATCAACCGGGCGTAAACGGAGGTTAGTCGATATAAATTTTTACAGAATCGGTAGCCAATCGTGAGCGAAGCCAGTTTTCAAGCTTGGGTTGGTTGTTAATTGTTCTTTTTCTATCAGACGTTTCCAGGAAAAGCGTCAGGTAGTTGCGTGAACGCAGCGAATCGTCATAGACCACTTGGTCGGCAGTGCCGCACGCAATAATTTCTGGGAATAGGGGCTTCAACTCCTGCAGCAATTGCCGGCCTAAATGTTGCCGCTGGACGACGCTGTCTTGCGCGTGCAGGGCTTTGGCCAGATCAGCCCGTAAGCGATTGATCTCAGACTGCTGGGTATTGAGCGCCAGCAGGTTTTCGCTGGCCTCTTCATCGGCTAATGAGAAGCCTTGCTGGATGATGATGTTTTCCTCATCAAGGCCATAATGCCTTGCCTTTGCAATGACTTCTTGCTTGGTGCGCTCAGGGATAAGACGGCCGCCATAGATGAGGCGTATGCCCCGCTTAACCGGATCGATCTCGGACTTCAACAGGTAATCGCCTTCGATATAGGTTTCGTTGCGGATGTAAGCGTTGGCTTGCTGCGTAAATCGCTCCTGTTTGACTAATAGGTAGCCGAGAAATATAGACTGGGAAGGATGGTGACGGTAGCGATAACGCTGACCCACCGGTTGGCAATCTTCTTCGTGCTTTCATCGACACCGTGCCAAATGGGATAGTTCAGAAAGCGGACGGTCATCAGCGTCGCTACTGCAATGAATACCGTATTAATGGTAAATAGGTAAAATGCACCGAAAAAATAATTCCACGTGCCGGTGGCCAGCCCGTATCCTGCTGTGCACAGTGGCGGCATCAACGCCGTGGCAATGGCCACTCCGGGTATGACGTTGCCTTTTTGTTTGCTTGAGAGTGCCACGATACCTGCCAGCCCGCCCACCAGCGCGATGACGACGTCATAGATGTTGGGCTGCGTGCGGGCAAGCAACTCCGAGTGGGCTTCGCTGAGTGGCGTGGCCAGGAAATAAAGCGTGGAGGCGGCCAGACTGGATCCGACGGCAAAGCCGAAATTGGTCAACGACCTACGTAACAGCCGGAAATCATAGGTGGCCAAGCTGTAGCCGACGCCTAAAATAGGCCCCATTAACGGGGAAATCAACATGGCTCCGATGACTACCGCGGTAGAGTTTACGTTTAGCCCAACGCAGGCAATGACGATGGCAAAGATGAGAATCCAGAGATTGGTTCCTTTGAAATAGATCCCTTTCTCGACGGTGTCGTGTATGATATCAAAATCTTCTTGTTCGGATTTTATATTGAATTTCTCCGAGAGCCGTTGAATATTCATGGCTCGAAGATACGATTTTTTTGATATCAAGGCTTACGGGCAGCCCCGTATCTAGTTCCACATCGGGTTTTGCGGGAAATTGGCGACGTGCGCATACTTGGGTCCAAGGGAGACAATAGCTTCCTTCCAAAGGTTTTCGCCGTCGTTGCCCAATGTAATGTCGGGATGATAGTGGTTGCTGATAACCCATGCATTCTCTTTCAGCTCGTCGTCCAGTTGGCCGGGGCTCCATCCTGAGTAGCCGATAAAAAACTTAATTTCATCTTGCTGTATGTCGCCATTGCGGATAAGGATTTGCAGGCTTTCGAAATTGCCCCCCCAATAGATGCCGTTGCCCAAACCTATACCGCTGTGCAGCTTGTCGTAGCACTTGTGGATAAAATGAATGCTTTCCTGGGCTACCGGACCTCCGAAAAACAGCGGGAAATCTGCTTCGGGAAAACCGTCCATGACATCTTTAAGCTGTACGGAGGCAGGCTGATTGAGCACATAACCGATGGTTCCATCTTCGGCGTTGTGTTCGCACAGCAGGATGACGGCCCGCTGAAAATTGGGATCGAGCATAAAAGGCTCTGATATCAGCAAACTGGCTATCTGGGGTATGTTTTTGTTGAACATGGCTAATCTGTTTATGATACTGTAAATGTAGTGAAAAAAGTTTTATCTAAATTTACGGCCATGTGTTTGTTGCCACCAATTTGGTCAATTTGTTTTCGTCTGTGAGATCGAGCCGCAATGGCGTTACGGAAACAAATCCATTCTCTACCGCCCACCTATCGGTGCCTTTTTCGGCCGGTTCCAGCGGACTTACCGTAAACCAATAATGCTTCCGACCCATGGGATCTTTGCCGGGCTCGATTTTACCATCGTAAAGCCTTACGGATTGCCTCGTCCAGCGGATGCCTGTGGGCTCCGGCGGATAGTTTACGTTGTACAGGGCGATTTCCGTGGGATCTTGAAGCAGCCGGTCCAGCGTTTTTTCGACATAGGGAGTGAGGAGCTCAAAGTTTGGCTCGGTATTGCCTACCGGGGTGCTTAGCGCAATACCTTTTTTGCCGAGTAGCACGGCTTGTTTTGCGGCTGCCAATGTGCCTGAATGCCACATGGAATTGCCGAGATTCGGGCCCATGTTGATGCCGGACAGTACTACTTGGATATTGTTGCGCAAATGCGTGCCCAACGCTACGCAGTCGGCCGGTGTGCCGTTGACACGGTATGCCTCTATACCCGGGAAATCAATGGGAGACTTTTTGTAGGACAACGGTCGGGAATGGGTCACAGCGTGGCCCATAGACGACTGCTCGACATCGGGAGCCACGACGACCACTTCCCCGAATTTGGCCGCAATCTTTGCCAATGTGTTGATACCCGGACTGTAAATGCCATCATCGTTGGTCACTAAAATACGCATAAGTAATTGAATTAATAAGCACCAAAGTGGTGCGATATGAACGTTGCTATGTTACAAACAAGTCTTCGCGATTTTTTGTTTTGTCCAAAAATGAGAAGGAACTATCGAACATGGAAGTTAGCAGACATGCACACTTGTTGCATAACCCCAAGGCTGGGGACGGGGATCATATGAAAGAAGAATTGATGCAGACGATAGTGTCCTGTGGATTTACCTGCCAATACAGCTCCACCAAGGAAAAGCAATGGGGGCGCTTGAAGGCTAAGACGGCGCTGGTGGTCATTGCCGGGGGTGACGGTACGGTACGGCAGGTGATGAAGCGCTTACTCGCGCGCCGGCTATTGGACAAACGTTTGACCGTGGCCATCTTGCCTGCCGGTACGGCAAATAATTTTGCGAAGACATTAGGGGCTTCCCCGGCATTGGCAGGCCTGAGCCGCACAATTGCTGAGTGGAATGTGAAGAAAATCGATGTGGGGGCGATAAGCAACGTGCCTGATGCTAATTTTTTCCTGGAAGGTGCCGGGATGGGGATTTTTCCCAAACTGATCAAGGAAATGAAGGAAACCGACCACAACGAAGTGGAGACGGCGGACGACGAATTGGATGTGGCGTTGGACAAGTTAATCGAAATAACGGAGCGATACACGCCGAAATGGGCGAGAATCACCGTCGATGGTGTACTATATGAAGGTGATTACCTCCTCGTGGAAGTGTTGAACATCAAGTCCGTCGGGCCCAACCTGGAGCTTGCGCCCCAAGCGGATCCTACGGACGGGAAGTTTCAGGTCGCTTTGTTGAAGGAAGCTGATCGGGATGCATTCCTTAAGTACCTGCACGCCTTGAAAAAGCCAACCAGTAGAAAACGTTTGAACCTGCCCCTGCAATTGATAGAAGCCCGTCAGGAAATCACGATTACCGCTGACAACCGGTTGATCCATGTCGATGACGAGCTGATAACGATAAAGCGCCGCCGTCTCATCAAAGTGGAGGTAAGACCCGGTATTATCGATGTGATTGTTTAGCGCATTCGGCTCAAAAATGCAGGTAGCGTGTCGCCCGGCAAGAGCAGGTGCGTCTGGATCCCAAGCGCCTTGGCGGTGTCGATGTGCTGCGGGCTGTCATCGATGAAAAGCGTTTGTGCTGGCAACAGGCCATGGGTTTGTAGCACAAATTCGAAAATTTCTTTGTCTGGCTTGCGCATCCCAAGCAAGTGGGAGTAATAGTCTTTTTCGAAAAATGCCGAATTGTCTGTAAGTCCAAATTCGCGTTTGAGATAAGCCATAATCCAGCGATAATGGATCTCGTTGTTGTTGCTCAACAAAAATGTGCGGTATTGTTTTTTTAGTTCAAGAAGCAATTCGTGATGACCGGGCCGTACACCAAGGAGCAGGCTATTCCATGCGGCATCTATTGCTTCATCTGGCAAGGTTTCGTTTCGGGCAGCTTTTCGGATCTCATGACGGAACTGCGCGGCCGTGATAATGCCCTTGTCAAACGCGTCAAAAAGCGCATGCTGTGCTCTATGGCCATAAAATTCATCGACATCTTTGATGCCCAAATCAATAAAAGATTGCCTTAATACAGCGAAGTCAATATCAAACAATACGTTGCCGTAATCCAGGATGATGTTCTTAATATTTTGCATAAAAATTTCGCGATGTATATGCAAATATGTAAATTTGCACCCGCAAAACAATAATGATTTGTACTGCGCCTATAGCTCAGTTGGTTAGAGTAGAAGACTCATAATCTTTTGGTCCCTGGTTCGAGCCCAGGTGGGCGCACGAAACAAAAATGGCTTTTTTCGTAAGGAAAAAGCCATTTTTCGTTTACTGGCAACGGTGGGATGGGATTCACTTGGCATTTTTGTTGAATGCGAGCAGTGGGTTTGATTTTGCATAGTACAATTAGCTGTATCGGGAATGAAAAGGACAAAATCGGATAGGTGAGCGAGTTGTTATTTGGCGATGTCCCTTTTTAGTGTAACTTTAGGATTATGGACACAGATTTTTTTATCACCGTATTGATAGTCGGAGGACTACTATTGTTATCGTTTCTACATTTAACGAACGTCACCTCTGTTAATCGGCGAGCTAACCTATTGTTTGGTGTTTTTACATTTCAATGGTCGACTTTTTGGCTTGATGAGCTCTTGTTTGCAGAATACCTCAACACGACAAATGCCTTGTTCGTCATATTCAGGTTGTTCCAGTTTTTAGTTCCTATATCGTTTATCTTAAGTGTTAAGTTTTATACCGAACCGGATACGAGGTTGGCTTGGAGGCACGCGTGGATAGCTGTTGCGCCTGTGGTATTTTTAGTGTTTCTTTTATCTCCGGAAAGCATCAAAACGGAATCGTTCGAGCTCAGTGCTATCATGTTTTTCTTAGGACATTCCATTTTTTATACGATATGGGCTCACATAAAAATTTTAAAACACCAACGCATTATCAAGTCCATTCATTCTTATACTGAAAATATAGATTTGCGTTGGATTAAATACATTACGTATTCTTTTATCGGGTCAGCGATTGTGGTTGCGGCATACAACTTTTTAACGAAAGCGGAACCACTGAATATTTACATCAATCTGTTTTTTGTTGCGGTTGTTTACCTGGTCGCATTTTACTCGCTTCGACAAAAGGAGATATTTCCCCGGGGAATGGAGCTTTCTGACGTGGTCAGCGGAAATACGCTTATCGAGAAAGCGCAAGATGCGCCTAAGACCAAGGTGGTAGAAGACTCGGAATTGTACATACTGAAGGAGCGGTTGCTCCAGCTGATGGAAAATGAACAACCCTATCTGAATAGCGAGTTGAACCTGGTTAAGTTGGCCGGGCAAATGGGTTTATCTACTCACCAGCTTTCTTACGTAATAAACACGGCATTTGGGGAGAATTTCTTCAATTTCATTAATAGATACAGGGTCCGTAAAGCTAAGGAATTGTTGAAGAACCCAGCGTATGATCGTTTCAATATCTTGGTGATCGGGTATGAATCAGGGTTTAATTCGAAGACATCTTTCAACACCACGTTCAAAAAAATGACAGATTATACGCCCTCAGAATATAGAAGGAAGCGTATTCAGACCTGATTATGTATCGAATCAAACGGAGCTTGGTATATTCAAAATGCTATTTTTTTCATTCTTAGACCTTGCCTGATCGATAGCCACGAGGGCAAGATGCTTTTCGTTCGTCTTTATAAGTGCGGACGTGTAAGTGTTTGTTTTGTAGTACTTTATTTGTTTGATGAAAGGTTGTTCGACTTGATAATGGAGGGCGTTTAACACGCGCTTTGCTTTTAGTTTTGTTGCGGAAATTAAAATGTACTGGGCTTGACTGATGAGCAAAGCATTCACAAAACAAAACGTAGCTATAATGACTGATTTCGTTAAAGGTTCGATTTCAATTGGAGCAGATGTGACTATCATTCAACAGGTACTAATCCAATACAAATACATTAAAGAATGGGAAAAGGGATTTGATTCATTTAAGGAACTTCATGTTTCTGACGGATTGAAATCAATTGTGCATTGGGATATCGAACATGATATAGACTATGTCTTTAGCCTGGCAGAAAATAAAAACGGCGTTTCGTTGGAAATTATGGTAGGTGACTTAACTCGGCGTCACGGCGAAAAATACAAGTTGGATGAGATAAAATACTACGTTGATACCGTCCTATGCCGTATCAAAGGGTTGTCCGAAAGTCTACATATTGATTTACGGCATCGCTCGGAGGCTCGGTAGGGGCTAAGCCATATCTTCACCCTATCACGTGATAAACAATTCTCCGAGCGTTATCAGGGTTTTGCGAATGGGCCACTTTTGACCACAAGAATGATACTTCAGATGATGGAAGGAAAATATGCTGTAATTACGGGTTCAAGTCAGGGATTGGGCAAATCCTTTGCCTACGAATTGGCAAAGAACGGTTGGAATCTGATCTTGATCAGTCTGCCGGATGAGAATCTACAAACGATAAGCAAGCGTCTCCATAGCCTTTTTGGCATACGTGCGTTTTATTATGAAACCGACTTGGCCATAAAGGAAAACGTGATGGCGGCGTCTGATTGGATAAACGGGAATTTCGATGTCCAAATGTTGATCAATAATGCCGGGATCGGTGGTACCAAACGGTTTGATGAAGCCTCTTCCGCATATATAGAAAAAATTATTCAACTTAACGTACTTGCCACCACATTACTCACGCATCAGCTTTTGCCGAATTTAAAACGGCAAGAAAAATCATACGTGTTGAATGTTTCAAGTCTTGCGGCATTTTCGCCCATTGCCTACAAAACGGTGTACCCGGCATCGAAAGCGTTTATCCATTCTTTTTCCCGCGGGCTTTACCAAGAGCTTAAAGATACCAGCGTTTTCGTTAGCGTGGTAAACCCGGGTCCTATGCGTACTAACCCCGACGCGACTAAACGAATCAACGAGCAAGGAATCTTCGCGAATTTAACCGCGCTGGATCCGGACAAGCTGGCTCGCTACTGCATTCGTCAACTAACGAAAAGAGACACGGTGATCATGGTTAATCCCTTAAGCTGGCTGTTTCTGAAAATCTTGCCAGTTTGGATTCGGCTACCTTTATTATCAAATAAAATAAAAAAGGAACTGCGATAACATGTCGCTGTTATGTTTCGGGATGCATGCGCATTCGACACATCGATTGGGATACCTATGCAGTTTTATTTTATATTTCAAATAATTATACTACCTTTGCAATCCACAAATTTTCGTACGAAAGGAGGTATAACAGGACATGATTATAGTAAATGTAAAAGAAGGTGAATCACTTGATAGGGCGTTGAAGCGTTTTAAGAAGAAGTTTGAAAAGACCGGTGTGCTGCGCGAACTGCGGGCCCGTCAAGCTTATGAAAAAAAATCTGTTGCCCGCCGTACGCAAATAAAAAAGGCTATTTACAAGCAGAGCCTTAACCAAGATACCATCTAAGGATTTTTATCCGGTATAGATAAAAAGCAATTTATTTGCAACATCAGAAAACTATCTGTATATTCAGCATGTAGAATATAAGGGTAGTTTTCGATGTTTATAGACCGTTTTGCCAAATTCCTCCGCTATGAAAAGCGCTATTCGGCGCATACACTTACTGCATATGACCATGAAGTCAATCGTTATATCGAATACCTCGGCGAAGCGGGCATCGACGTCAATGCGGTGACCAACCGCCAGGCAAGGACTTATTTGGCTAACCTGCTGGAAAGTGGCCAGAGCCCGGTAAGCGTCAACAGAAGCCTTTCCGCGCTTCGCACGTATTACAGATTCCTGATGCGCGAAGGGCTGGCATTGCAAAACCCTTTTACATTGATAAAGGCACTTAAAACGCCCAAGAAACTACCCGTAGTAGTCGATAAGGAAAAGCTATCGGCACTGCTGGATGCGGAAGGCGTATTCGCCGATACCTTTGAAGGGCTCCGTGATAAGGTCGTCATGGAACTGCTGTTTGGTACGGGAATCCGGCTTGCTGAGCTGTTGCAAATCTGCGAAGGACATATCGACTTCTACAATAGGAATGTCCTTATCTTTGGTAAACGGAACAAGGAACGGCTCGTTCCGCTCAACCAAACATTAGGTACATTACTTAAACATTACATTGACGTAAAAAAAAAGCAACGTTTTGATAACATTTCATCCCGTCTGATCGTTACTAAAGAAGGGAAGGATGCTTATCCCAAATTGATCTATGACATCGTAACGCATTACCTCAGCGCTATATCTTCGCAACAAAAAAGGAGTCCACATGTATTACGGCATACATTTGCCACCGCGCTGCTTGACAACGGAGCGGATTTAAATGCAATTAAAGAACTATTGGGACACGCGGGGTTAGCTGCTACGCAAGTATATACACACAATTCAGTAGAACGCCTTAAATCGATTTATAAACAAGCCCATCCAAAGGCTTAAAAAAAAGGAGGAAATATGAATATTATTGTGCAATCTATCCGGTTTGATGCAGACAGGAAGTTAATCAAATTTATCCAAAAAAAGGTAAACAAGTTGGACCTGTTCTTTGATCAGATTATTGACGGGGAGTGCTACCTGAAATTGGAGAATGTGGAAGACGAAGCCAATAAAATTACGGAGTTCAAGCTCAATATCCCCGGTAGCCAATTGTTCGCTAAAGCACAGGCGAAATCCTTCGAAGAGGCCACTGACTTGGCTGTGGAATCGCTACGTAGGCAGATTAATAAACATAAGACTAAAACGCGGACCAAAGCGAGTAATCACAAGGCATTGCTGTCTTTGATCGATGAGCGAGTAGCATAAAATACGTCGCGTATATCAAAAAGCCCGGTAAATCAGCGAATTTGCCGGGCTTTTTTATTGTTTTTGCTATCTTGCGGTGCTGGAACCTTACACGTTGTCATGTCGAGCTGGTTTGAAAAGTTTTTTGCTTTCAGTCGTAGCGAATTAAGGGGAATAGGTGTACTTGCCGTGCTGCTTCTGGCCATGGGAGTAGGCGCGCATATATACCGTAGCAGGGAGGTCCGGGAAAATGAGACGTTTCCGGCTTATATAGACACGATTGAGCGTTTTTTGGCGTCGGTAGATAGGCGCACCGAAACGGACAGCCCGGCTGAAACGGCTTCGTCCGAAATTGCATATCAGCTGGCGGAAGTAGACTACTTTCCGTTCGATCCCAATGGTTTGGCTGTGGTAGCATGGAAACGATTGGGGCTTTCCGACAGGCAGATACGCATGATCAAGAACTACGAAGCGAAGGGCGGCCGATTTCGTAAAAAAGAAGACCTGAAAAAAATCTATGCCATCAGTGAATCGGACTATGCCCGCCTTGAGCCGTATATCCATATCCGGCCCGCGACTGCTGAGCGGCCTGCGACTGCCGGGCGGCCTGCCATACCCATTGAAAAAACCGCCCCGGAAGCGCTGTACCTCGACTTGAATACGGCCGATTCACTGGCATTGCAGGCATTGCCGGGCATCGGGCCGGTGTACGCCTCGCGCATTGTGCGGTTTCGGGACAGACTGGGTGGTTTTCATCAGGTCTCGCAGCTCATGGACGTTTATGGGTTTGACACACTCCGGTTTGACGGACTGAAAGACCACGTTTTTGTGGACACCGCGAAAGTGGCTAAAATAGCGCTTAACATGGCGGACTATGCACAGCTGAGCAGTCATCCCCTGATCGGGGCTAAGCTGGCAAACCTCATTGTCCAATACAGAAAGCAGCATGGACCTTATCGCACGCTCACGGATTTATTAGATATTGCCATTATTGACGAAGAGATTTTCCGTAAAATTGTACCTTATTTAACCATAGCTAATGATTGACCAACGACTGAAATCTGTCGTACGCGACGTAAATGACTTTCCCCAACCGGGGATTGTCTTTAAAGATATCACCCCAATCCTCAAAGACCCGGCGCTCTGCAAGGCAATAGTGGATGCGTTTGAAGCGCGATTGCAAGCGGATACAATTGATGTGGTAGCCGGTATTGAAAGCCGGGGCTTCCTGTTTGGGCTGATGCTGGCCCAGCGGTTGGGAAAGCCGTTTGTGCCTATCCGAAAGCAAGGGAAGCTGCCATACCGTACTGTTGCACAGTCATATGCCCTTGAATACGGGGAGGCAACGATTGAGGTCCATGAAGATGCTTTCAATGCCGGCGCCCGGATACTCATTCACGATGACCTGCTGGCCACAGGCGGCACGGTGGCGGCGACTAGCCAGCTCGTACAGCGGCTTGGTGGACTTGTCGCGGGTTATGCGTTTATCATCAGCCTCGATTTCCTTAAGGGTAAGGAACGGTTGGCTGATTACAGTACGCAGGTTGTCTCCTTGGCGGCGTATTAGCTATAATTTTTTACCCGTAATCGTGATGTCTGAAACAATGGACATCGGTATCTGCATGCCCTGTATTTCGATGTCGCCACCGATATCTTGTTTGAGGTTGGTCTGTATCGGGAGTCCGGACTCGACATCTACTTGCAAGGTGCCTTCTTGTGTGCCCTTCAGTTTGAACTCGGCGCCTTGCAACATGGGATTGCCGCCGTTTTGCAGCTTTGAAAAATTCATCTGACCGGCTACCGTCAGGGTAGCCACGTTGCCTTCGGTCTTGGAGAGGACAAACGTGGAGGTTGCTTCGGATTGCATCATGCCGGCAATAGGGCCTGTGAATGCTTTGACCCAGCTGTCGCCGATTTCCACTTGGTTGGCTGGATAAATATTAGTCATCTGATTCATGCTGAGAATCATGGAAGAATCGCCAAAGCTTTGCTTCAGCAGTTCGGCCTGCTGCCCACCGGCCGCATCGATGATGTCGGCCAGACCTTCCACTTTTTCTACGTTTCCTTCTTCATTGATGTACATCTGAAAAGACTTACCGACGAGATTGGAGATTGCGCTTAATTCGTTTGAACTTGCTTCAGGGTTTTCGGAATCAAATGTGATTCTTTGCATGCCAGCGACGTCTGTATCCATTTTTATCCTGCTGAAGGTCACGTTGATGGCAGTGATGCCATTTTGTACCGACTGGATATCATAGATGTATTCGGAAAGGATATCCTGTGTGGTGGCCATCTGCTGGCCCATGAAGCTTTGTGTAATGTTTTGCTTGGTTGCTGACGAAAAAAAATACTGCTCGCCTCGCTTGAGATTGAATTTTAATGTCAATGCCCGGTTATCCGGCAGCACATCTTCTTTTTGGGGTAATGGTAGATCGGAGGATCCCTTGGCAGTGGTAAAAAAGGCTACCAATAAGCCTAATGCGACAGCATGTTTCATAATGTGTTCTTTTTAATGATATGCGTTTCCCTCAAAGGTATACTTTATGAAGGTTCGTTGTGTTTATTTTTTTAAAAAATACCGGGTCACCCCTTTATATGGCTTAACACAAATTCCTTCCGTTTGTCAATAGCGCCTTTGGGCACATCTACCACATCATAACCGTATTGATGATAGGTTTTTTTCATCCGATAATAGGTATATTCGGCTTCTTTCCATGATTGTTTCCGTTCTTTATCCGTTTTATAAATTTCCGGCCAAGGCGGTAGCATAAACACCACCTTGTTGTATCGGCAGGAAAGGGCCGCTTTCATTAGGGATGCGTCAATGGTATAACCAATCATCGTTGCATAACAGATGGCATCGAAAACACTTCGGTCGAAAAAAATGCTGCCGGTGTGGTTCTCGACCGCTTGCTTATAATCTCGGATGGCGGCTTCCAGCATCAGATTTGTATATTTTTCCTTGTTTTTCCAAGGTAAGCCGTCGCCGTTAATTGCCATTTGCTGCTGGATAATGATTCTCGCTGCTTCCGGAACCGCCGGATATCTGCATTTTCCAATGCCTGCACCAGTGTGGTTTTTCCGACTCCAGGTCCTCCGGTTATCACATAAAAACTGAGACGCATATGGTGATTTCTTTTTTTAATTTTATCTTGTATAGTTAGCGGTTTGCAGTTGCAAAACTATGTCCTTTCGGCGTGCCGTTTGCCCTTGCCGTTTTTTTCTGAAAAATATATCATGGTCGGGCCATGTCATAAACCATCTCGGTAATCCAGTGGATAAAAAATTCATACCAGAAACTATTTTATTCTATATTATACCGTATTTTCTTTGGTTTGCTTTTCTTTTTAGATTGTTTATCATTGTGCAAAACCCATTATGATAACGCATTAAACCAATGAATATGCATAGACAATCCGCAATGCACGAAGAAGAAAACCGTGAAATGGTACGCCAGATGGTGCGCGAATTTGTGGCGAAACACATCCAGCCGCATGTGATGGAGTGGGATGAAGGACAGTATTTTCCTGTGGACACCTTTAAAGCAATGGGCGAGCTCGGCGTCATGGGGACCCTGGTGCCCGTTGAGTACGGAGGCGCAGGCTTAGGCTACCATGAATATGTAGACATTATTGTGGAGATAGCGAAGGTCTGCGGGGGCATAGGCCTTTCGTTCGCGGCGCATAACTCGCTGTGCACCGGGCACATCATGACCTTTGGCAACGATAGTCAAAAGCAGCGTTGGCTGCCCAAGCTGGCAGCAGGCGAATGGCTAGGCGCATGGGCACTGACCGAGGCCAATACTGGGTCGGACGCCCTGCGCATGGGGACGACGGCGGTGCTGGATGGAGATGAATATGTGATAAATGGATCAAAAAACTGGATAACACATGGCCAAAGCGGCGACATTGCCGTGGTTATGGTACGTACCGGCGAAAAGGACCGGTCGCATGGCATTTCTGCGCTTGTGGTAGAGAAAGGTACACCGGGTTATAGTTCGGGAAAAAAGGAGAATAAGCTGGGTATGCGAGCGTCGGAAACCACGGAACTCATTTTTGATAATTGCCGGGTACCACGGGAAAACCTACTCGGTACGGAGGGGGAAGGCTTCAGGCAAGCCATGTCGGTGCTGGACGGCGGACGCATTTCCATTGCGGCATTAGCCTTGGGCATTGCTAAAGGTGCATTGGAAGCTGCCGCCAAGTATGCAAAGGAACGCCATCAATTCGGCCAGCCGATAGCGAATTTCCAGGGTATATCTTTCAAACTGGCGGATATGGCCACGGATATCGAAGCGGCAGAGCTGCTCATCAGGAAGGCTTGCGAACTGAAAAATCAGGGCAGGGAGGTGACCAAAAACTCGGCAATGGCAAAGTACTATGCATCGGAGGTGGCTGTACGCTGTGCGACGGAAGCTGTGCAGATCTTCGGCGGATACGGGTATACCAAGGATTTTCCAGTGGAAAAATTCTACCGGGACGCCAAGTTGTGCACCATCGGCGAAGGTACTTCGGAAATCCAGAAACTAATCATTGCACGTGAAGTGCTGAAAGCTTGAGGCCGGGCCAACCGAATATCAAAAAAAACGGAAGACTGCATCGGCAATGAAAAACAATGCGTACGTTTGCATGTTAATTGGTTACTATGGAATGGCTCTTAAACCCGGAGGTCTGGATATCCCTCCTGACCCTTACAGTATTGGAAATCGTCCTCGGTATTGATAATATCGTTTTTATCTCGATTTTAAGTGGTAAACTGCCGGGTGAGCAGCAGCAGAAAGCCCGCCAGTTGGGCCTTTTTCTTGCGCTGATCATGCGGGTGGGGCTGTTGTTTTCGATAAAGTGGATCATGTCATTGACGGAACCATTCCTGACCATCGGTGAGTGGCTGGGCATTCAAAACGGCAATATCAATCATTACCTGAACCTCTCGGGGCGGGATCTGATCTTATTGCTTGGCGGTTTGTTTTTGATTTATAAGGCGACGTCCGAAATACATACCAAATTGGAAGGCGAGGAGCACCGCCATGAACTGAAAGGGAAACCCGTCACGTTTGGCAATGTGATTGCCCAGATTGTCGTTTTGGACATTGTGTTTTCTTTGGATTCGGTCATTACAGCCGTTGGGATGGTCGATCGGATAGAAGTCATGATTGCAGCAGTAATTATAGCAGTGGGGGTTATGATGCTTTCCGCTGCATCGATCAGCCGTTTTGTAAACCAGCATCCAACAGTAAAGATGCTTGCGCTGGCGTTCCTGCTGTTGATAGGGGTGTCACTAACGGCGGAAGCTTTTGAACAGCACATACCGAAGGGATACATCTATTTCGCAATGGCATTCTCCGTGCTGGTAGAGTTCCTCAACCTTCGGGCCCAGAAAAAAAATACGAAACCCGCTGCACCAGGAGAAATCAAAGTGAATTGATGAGCACCCAATAACGGTATCCCAAAATCGCACGTTGGGCTTTGGTAAGCATAGCAGGATCCTTGCCTGCGTATTTGGGCAGCAATGCGTTGTTGAGCTTGACAAGCAACTTGAATAAGCTTTTTTTCATACCTCAGAACTTTGTATTTTGATTTGTGTCGCCATGGCCATAATAATTTCCTAAATTTGGCGGCGGCTAATTTATCCGTAACATAAAAACCAACTATAGTATGGCTAAAGCAAAAAAAGAACCAAAACAACATACCGCGGTCGTCACGCCTAAATCGTTGAATTTTTTTGAGCAGTATATCAATAATCCATCGCCTACTGGTTTTGAATGGGAGGGCCAGCGCCTGTGGCTGGATTATCTGAGGCCTTACGTCGACGAGACATTTACGGATCATTACGGGACAGCGGTGGGGGTGATTAATCCCAACGCGGATTTTAAGGTGGTTATCGAAGCACATGCCGATGAGATATCGTGGTTTGTCAACTACATTACGAAAGAGGGGCTGATCTATGTCATCCGCAACGGCGGCTCAGATCACCAGATTGCGCCGTCGAAGCGGGTAAATATCCATACGGATAAGGGAGTGGTGAAGGCTGTATTCGGGTGGCCCGCTATCCATACGCGATCGGGCGAAAAGGAAGAAAGCCCGACATTGAAAAATATCTTTTTGGACTGCGGCTGTGCCAGCAAGGAAGAGGTGGAAGCGCTTGGAATACATGTGGGCTGTGTGGTGACCTATGAAGATCAGTTCATGGTGTTGAATGACCGCTACTATGTGGGGCGAGCATTGGATAACAGGGCGGGGGGCTTTATGATCGCAGAAGTGGCCCGCTTGCTGAAGGAAAACAAAAAGGAACTTCCCTTCGGCTTGTACATCGTTAATTCGGTGCAGGAAGAAATTGGCTTGCGTGGAGCGGAAATGATTGCCCATCGGATCAAGCCTAACCTGGCTATCATCACGGATGTGACCCACGATACCCAAACACCCATGATCAATAAGGTCACGCAAGGCGATCTCGCATGTGGTAAAGGCCCCGTGGTTTCCTATGCGCCTTCCGTACAGATAAACTTCAATAGGCTCCTGATCGACACAGCGATGAAGAAAAACATTCCTTTCCAACGGCAGGCCTCTTCACGGTGGACAGGCACAGATACGGATGCGTTTGCGTATTCAAATGAAGGGGTACCTTCGGTATTGGTGTCGCTGCCGCTACGCTACATGCATACGACCGTAGAAATGATTCATAAAGAAGACGTAGACAACGTTATCCGCCTGATTTACGAGACGTTGCTGTCCATCAAATCAGCACATGATTTCCGTACCTTCGCACAATAACGAACCGTCGGCTTCGCGGAAAACAGGCTGAAGCCGATGGTTTCTCGTTTTTCATGCATTATTGGAAAATTCTTCGCACTTTTGTCTAAAGCTACATTATAAACGATGGCATGAGCATGGTAGAAAAGAACGAAAACCAATTGAATATAGAGCTTACGGAGGACATAGCGGAAGGGATTTATTCCAACTTGGCTATCATAACCCATTCCAACACGGAATTTGTAATCGATTTTATCCGCGTTATGCCGGGCATTCCGAAGGCCAAAGTGAAGTCCAGGATAATCTTGACGCCGGAACATGCCAAAAGGCTATTGCGTGCACTTGATGACAATATTGCCAAATATGAATCTGTCAATGGCAATATCGATGCGCATGACGACCCGCCCTTTCCGATGAATTTCGGGGGGCCTACGGCTCAGGCCTAAGTCCGCTTGGGCTTGCTGAAAATAGCCATGATAAACGCGATGGCGGCCAGTATGATGACAATATTAAACAGGCCCTTCAACGCGTATAAAAATATGCCTATTCCCCAGACAGCCAGCAGAATGAGTGCTAATATAAAAAGGAATCCTCTCATACGGTGTTTTTTTCAATACAACGGTTTATGTGCGGATTTGTTTGAATAATGAATTAAATAAAGGATGACGGGGGGGAAGAACGTTCCCTTTTTTGGAGCCATTTCGACCTTTGTGCCCAAACTGGTATCCCGCTTGTTGCAGACTCGTGCTGGCTGCAATAAGCGCAGCAGGTTGCAGACAGGCACACAAATTCTTTTGTAGCGGAGAGTGAGGGATTACCTTCATCTCGTTTCGGTGATCCCTTGGAGGGGGGGCTGCTCAAGCAAATGAAGCCATTCGCTTCGCTCATTCCTTTTTCCGTTTATCGCTGCATCGCACAAGCAAGCTTGGCTTGCCTGCAAACGAAAAAACCCCGCTATTGCGGGGCTTCATTTGCTTGGCGGAGAGTGAGGGATTCGAACCCCCGGTCCGGTTAAGGACAACGGTTTTCAAGACCGCCGCATTCGACCACTCTGCCAACTCTCCGCCGCAAAAGTACAAACTCTACCACATTTTGCAAATTCAATTATGCTTTTTTTGTTAAGCCTAACATTTTCAGTTGAATATTTTTTACGGATCCCAGAAAAAGGGAATGGGAATGAATATTGTTTTTTATATGGACAATTTTAGCTAAGTTTGCAGCGAAAAAAGGGAGCGCCCATAGCTCAGTTGGATAGAGCAACGGTTTTCTAAACCGTCGGTCTTAGGTTCGAATCCTAATGGGCGTACCAAGAGCCTCTTGATGTTCAAATTGAGGGGCTTTTTTGTTAGCTTACCATGCAAAAGCTAACTTACCAATTGGGTGATAGGTATCGTGAAATATAGGTTATGAACGTGATTAAGCAAACAGTTGGAATGGTGGGCAGCGGCAGCTGGGCGACAGCGATCGTAAAAATGCTGGAAGACAATAATGCGAATAAATCCGTGTTTTGGTGGGTGCGCAACCGCGAGACGGCTGATTACATTCGCCGGTTCAGGCATAATCCGAACTATTTGAGCGCGGTGACCATAAAAATCCCTAAACGTCATATTCATACCGATGTACGTTTGGTGTTTGACCATGCCGATATCATTATCCTTAACACCCCCGCGGCGTTTTTAAAGGCTGCGCTGGCTCAGGTCCCCCCCGAGGCTTTTCGGAATAAAATAATTGTATCTGCGATTAAAGGCATCATACCGGATGAAAACCAAATCGTGGGCGACTATCTTCAGGAACATTACCAGATACCTATCGAAAATATCGCGGTCATCAGTGGGCCTTGCCACGCAGAGGAAGTATCGCTGGAGAAGCTATCGTACCTGACCGTGGCATCGAAAAACACGGATGTGGCTGCATTGGTGGCCTCTTTGATTGGTACCCGTTACATCAAAACCAACGTTTCCGACGATATATACGGGACGGAGTATGCTGCGGTATTGAAAAACATTTACGCTGTCGCTGGAGGAATGTGCCATGGCGTCGGGTTCGGGGATAATTTTCAGGCAGTCTTGGTCTCCAATGCTATTAGGGAAATGGCTTATTTTGTGGATACCGTTCATCCGATTGAGCGTGATATCAAGGAATCTGCCTATTTGGGCGATTTGCTGGTGACGGCCTATTCGCAGTTTAGCCGCAATCGTACATTTGGAAATATGATTGGCAAGGGCTATTCGGTCAGATCGGCCCAACTGGAAATGAATATGATCGCCGAGGGGTACTATGCGTCAAATTGCATCCAGCAAATTTGCACGAAATATGCCATTGACTTGCCGATTTGTAACGCGGTGTATAACGTGCTTTACCAGCACCGATCGCCAGTTGCGGAAATGAAAGCTTTGGCGGAAAAATTAACCTGATAACATGAATAGACGAACCTGGATCACTTATCTATTATCTTTTTTCTTGATAGCAACGGCTGTTTCATGCGGTACATTCAAGAAGGAACGGCCAACACCCGTTTATCGCAATGGCATGGTCGTGACTGCCCACCCGGAGGCTTCGGGGGTGGGGTTGCAAATTCTTAAAGCCGGCGGGAATGCCGTTGACGCGGCCGTTGCCGTACAGTTTGCTCTTGCGGTGGTATATCCCAATGCGGGGAATATCGGCGGTGGCGGATTTATGGTATATCGGAGTGCTGAGGGCGACTTTGCCGCGCTTGACTTCAGGGAGGCTGCACCTGCGGCAGCGACGCGAGATATGTTCCTGGATGAAACAGGCAATCCCATTGCCGAGCTCAGCCTGCGCGGACAACTGGCTTCTGGTGTCCCAGGTGTGGTAGATGGTATGATCAAAGCGCATACAAGGTTTGGAAAGCTGGATTGGGAAGCACTGCTGCAACCGGCCATCCATTTGGCGAAGCAGGGCTTTCCGCTTACGGAGATGCAGGCCAAGGAGCTCAATAACAGGAGGGAGAGTTTCCAGAAGTACAATCCTGAAGGGACTGCTTTGATCAATGATGGAGAATGGAAGGCGGGAGATACATTGGTGCAGCCCGAATTGGCACATACGTTGTCGTTGATTAGCCAGAAGGGGAGGGCTGGATTCTATGAGGGGGAGGTAGCAGACCGTATCGTCGCAGAAATGGCCAGCGGCAACGGCATCATCAGTTATGCCGATCTCAAAAATTATGAAGCAAAATGGCGGGAACCCGTGATGTCGACCTACCGTGGGCTCAAAATAGTATCCATGCCGCCGCCCTCAAGTGGCGGGATTGCATTGATTTCCATGCTGAAATCCGTGGAGGCGTATCCGCTGTCGAAATGGGGGTTCCAAAAGGACTCGACCATGCGTGTGATGATAGAGGCTGAGCGCCGGGTTTATGCCGACAGGGCGACCCATCTCGGCGACCCGGACTATTATGAGGTGCCGCAAGCGATGTTGATTGACTCGGCGTATAATGCCGAACGGATGCGCAATTTTAGTTTTGGTCATGCCTCGTTCAGCAGCGATATTCATGCCGGCAGCTTGCCGAAAATCGAACATGAGGAAACTACTCATTTTTCCATCGTAGATAAAGCGGGAAATGCGGTGGCCATCACCACGACGATCAATGGTTCATACGGTTCGTATGTGGTGGTTGCCGGGGCTGGTTTCTTGTTGAATAATGAGATGGACGATTTTTCGGTAAAACCCGGCGCCCCCAATATGTACGGTTTGATTGGCGGCACTGCCAACGCCATCGAGCCGGGGAAACGTATGCTCAGTTCGATGACTCCCACCATACTGGAGAAGGAGGGGCGGTTGTTTATGGTCGTGGGCACACCGGGAGGGTCTACCATTATGACGTCGGTGTTTCAAACCATTCTCAATGTTGTGGACTTCGGCATGGATATGCAAGAAGCTGTTGCGGCGCCGAGGTTTCATCATCAGTGGTTGCCGGATGAAGTTGCACTTGAACGCGATGCAGTAAGTAAGGTTGTCCGCCATTCGCTATCCACGACAGGTTATAAGTTGGTAGATCGAGCAAGTATCGGCCGTGTGGATGCCATACTGATGTTGCCCGATGGTGCCATGCAAGGGGGAGCCGATCCTCGGGGTGATGATTTAGCAATGGGGTATTAATGGACAAAATGATGGATAAACAACAGATTGCCAACCAGTATAAATCCATTCAGGATATCATAACCCGAGGGTTGGAAGCTTTGGATGGAAAATCGACTTTTCAGGAGGAGCTTTGGCAGCGTGAGGGAGGCGGTGGGGGCCGTACGCGGATTATCCAGCAAGGTGCTGCCATCGAAAAGGGAGGAGTCAATTTTTCGGCTGTACACGGTGTATTGCCCGAACCGGTGAGAAAGGCGTTTCAGGTGGACAAAACCAACTTTTTTGCTACCGGTGTTTCCATTGTTATCCATCCCAATAATCCGTTTGTGCCGATCATCCACATGAATATCCGGTATTTTGAGTTGGACGACCGGGTTAAATGGTTCGGAGGGGGAATAGATCTTACGCCGCATTATGTTCAAACGGAAGATGCCGTCTATTTTCACGGCCAGCTCAAAAACATCTGCGACCGGTTCAGTCCGGCGTTTTACCCGGAATTTAAAGCGCATGCAGATCGTTATTTCTATATTAAACACCGGCAGGAAACACGCGGCATCGGTGGTATCTTTTATGACCGGCTTACGCCTGAAAAAACACAGGTGTCTTGGGAAACCATTTTTGACTTTTCCGCGGCGTTGGGACACGCGTTCGTACCCATATACTCCGAACTGATGAACCGGAACCGCCATCGGGAGTTTACTGCCGCCAACAAGCGCTGGCAACATCTTCGCCGGGGACGGTATGCGGAGTTTAATCTCGTATACGATGCGGGGACAAAGTTCGGCTTGGAAACCAACGGCCGCATAGAGTCCATTTTAATGAGCCTGCCGCCGCATGCGGAGTGGGCGTATGATTTCAGGCCTGAGCCAGGAAGCGCTGAAGCACAAACGTTGTCTTTGCTCAAGCAGGATATCGACTGGCTGGCACTATAACGGATTCAACGATTATATATAGGTAAGAATGGTTACATTCAATCGATTCACATTGGCTAACGGGTTGCGGGTGTTGGTGCACGAAGATGCGGCTACCCCCATGGCTGTGGTCAACTTATTGTACAATGTGGGAGCACGGGACGAATATCCCGATCAGACGGGCTTCGCGCACTTATTTGAACACTTGATGTTCGGCGGATCCATCCACATCCCAAATTATGACGCGCCATCGCAGGCTGTGGGTGCACAGAACAATGCTTTCACGAGCAACGATATTACTAATTACTACATCACCTTGCCTGCGGCTAACCTCGAAACGGCTTTCTGGCTGGAGAGTGATCGGATGCTTGGGCTGGCATTTAGCGAAAAAAGTCTGGAAGTGCAACGAAACGTCGTGTGTGAAGAGTTTAAGCAGCGTTATCTTAATCAACCTTACGGCGATGCGTGGCTGAGGCTACGCCCGCTGGCTTATAAAGTGCATCCCTATCGCTGGGCGACGATCGGCAAGGAACTTGCGCATATCGAGCAAGCGAACATGGCAGATGTCAAAGCTTTTTTTGCGAAACACTACCATCCAGGCAATGCAATCCTGGTGGTGGCTGGCAACGTGGGGACGGATCAGGTAAAGGAGTTGGCAACGAAATGGTTTGGTCCCATCCCGGCAGGCCGTGTTTATGTGCGCAATCTCCCGGCAGAACCGAAACAAGAGGAAGCCCGACGGGAGGTGGTGAAGGCCGATGTGCCGCTGAATAGTATTTATATAGCGTTTCATGGACCGGCACGCTTGGATGAAGGGTATTATGCCATGGATTTGATTTCCGATATGCTATCGCGTGGATCTTCTTCACGGTTATACAGGCGGCTGGTAAAAGAAGAGGAATTATTCAGCGAGATCAATGCTTACCAAACGGGAAGCTTGGACGCCAACCTGTTTGTCATCGAGGGAAAACCGCTGCCGCATGTTGCCATTGAGGCGGCCGAGCAGGTCATCTGGTCAGAATTGGATAGATTGAGGATGGAGCAGGTAGAACCTTACGAATTGAATAAGGTCAAAAACCGGATAGAATCGACGATGGTTTCCGCAGAATTGGCTATTCTCGAAAAAGCAATGAATTTGGCTTATTTTGAGTTGCTCGGCGACGCGGAGAAGTTCAACCATGAAGTCGAACGTTACCTCGCTGTTTCTGCTGCCGATATTCAGCAGCAGGCTCAACAATTGTTTAGAAAAGAAAATTCGTCAACGCTCATTTATATTGCCAAATCCCATGCTTGATAGAACATTGCCGCCGGCATATCATCCAGTAACTGACTTCAAACTGCTCAAACCTCTGCACATCCCGTTTCCGAATGGGGTGCAAACCTTCGTGTTCAATGCTGGTGACCAGGATCTTGTACGCATCGAGTGGATTTTTGGGAATGTGTTTGCCCAGGAAGATCAGTCGTTGTTGAATAGCTGCGCGAGCGAGCTCCTGCTCGAAGGGACTACCAAATACAGTAGCAAACAGATTGCTGAATTGGTGGATTTTCATGGTGCATTCCTCGTTCCAGAGTACGGCTACGATCAATCAGCCTTGACATTGTTTTCGCTGAACAAACACCTGGATCAGTTGTTGCCCTTGGTCAAGAATATTCTTACAGACGCTATTTTTCCTGAAAGGGAATTGGCTACCTATATCCGCAATAATAAACAGAAGCTTCAGGTATCGTTGAAGAAAAATAGTTTCGTGGCGCGTAGGCTTTTTAACAAGACATTGTTCGGGCCGACGCGCTATGGTTACATTCCTGATGTGCCCGACTACGATCGCATTGCCCGGGAGGCCTTATTGGCGCTGTTCAAGCAGCAATATACGCCCGCCAACTGCACGTTGATTGTCTCCGGTAAGGTCACCGACGGGGTCATTGACGCATTGAGGCAATTGTTTGGGGACAGCTGGCAATTGGCGGATAAGGCAATACCGGTGGATCCGGCACCAAAATTTGCGCCGACGGAAGGGCTGTTGGTCGTAGACGAGCGAAAAGATGCTTTGCAATCGGCTATCCGCTTGGGGAGCCAGAGCATCCAGCGATCGCACCCCGACTTTCCCGGCCTGCAGGTGTTAAATACCTTGTTGGGGGGGTATTTCGGCTCGCGCTTGATGACAAACATCCGTGAAGAGAAGGGATATACTTATAGCATCGGTTCGGGGCTGGCATCACTCCGCCATAGTGCCTTTTTTACCATCAGCTCCGAGGTAGGGGTTGCTGTAACCAAGGCCACATTGGCCGAGATTGAAAAAGAGATTCAGCGGCTTCGGGAAGAGCCGGTAGAGGAATCCGAACTGGCCTTGGTAAAGAATTACCTGATGGGCTCGATGCTGGGTAGCTTGGAAAATGTATTTTCGCATGCCGATAAATTTAAGACCGTGTATTTTTCAGGACTCGGCTTGGAATACTACGACTACTATTCCGATACCATCAATAGCATCACGGCGGAAGAAATAGCGAGGCTGGCCAACACATACCTGAATTACCAGAATATGATCAAAGTAATCGTTGGGAAATACGAAAGCTGATGCGGGCAACTTTGGCAATAGGGTGCAATTATTGGCTTTTAAGCACTTCAAACAATGCTTTCCCTTTCAGTAGGCACTCATTGTATTCCTTTTCAGGATCGGCATGGTGGGTGATGGCCCCGCCGGTATGGAACGATAGGTAACCATTTTCCGCATTGTATAGTAGGGTACGGATAACGACACTAAAATCATAATTGCCTTGGGGGCTGAAATATCCGAGCGCACCGGAATATACACCCCGGCGACTGTTTTCATAGCGATCGATCAGCTTCATGGCACTGATTTTTGGTGCTCCGGTCATCGAACCGGGAGGGAAGGTATTCCGGATAGTTTCTGTGGCGTTCATTCTTTCCTGTATCTGGCAC
The DNA here is from genome assembly GCF_016533505.1 of Parapedobacter sp. ISTM3. Classification (NCBI taxonomy): domain Bacteria; kingdom Pseudomonadati; phylum Bacteroidota; class Sphingobacteriia; order Sphingobacteriales; family Sphingobacteriaceae; genus Parapedobacter; species Parapedobacter sp. ISTM3. The sequence goes on from NZ_JAENGN010000006.1 coordinate 28,907, forward strand.
GTGATGGTTGAAATCAGTTGATGCACTTGTTTGAAGCTGTGTATCTGCAACAACTCCGAAGCCTTCACCGTGCCCGGCTTGGCGCTCCTGGTCAGATCGTTCCTGACCAAGTCTACAATCATGATGTTCTCACTGATTTCCTTGGGATTGGCAGCAAGTGTAGCTTTCAACTGTTCGTCTTCAGCTGCGGTTTTGCCCCTTGGTGCGGTACCTTTAATGGGCTGGGATAACAAGGTGTTGCCGCTTTTGGACAGGAACCGCTCCGGCGAGGCTGAAAGGATATATTTTTGCCCAAATTTGAAAAAGCATGAAAACGGCGTAGGTGAAACCTCATTGAGCCTTCTGTAAGCACTCAACGGATTGAGTGACACCTCTTCGGCAAAAAACTCCTGGCAGAGGTTTACTTCATAAATATCGCCTTGCTGGATGTAGCGTTGTAAGGCGGAAAAGGCAGAAAAATAAGCAGACCGGTTCATTCGGGATTTCAAGTGTCCTTTGAATTCCAACGGCTCTTCGCTTATTTCGATCGCTTCGATTTGCTTGATGATAGCTTGCGGATCAGGGCCTTTGATTTCGGCGTTATATTGACCAATGAGCAAGGTGTATTGCGGAACAAAAAAATAGGCATCGGGAAAGTCGGTGTAATTCGGGTGGGTAGAATGTAGATCCTCGATTTCGTTTTTTAGGTCATACCCCAAATAGCCGGGAATCCACGTATTCGGATGGCGATCGATGAATCGTTGCAGCCTTCCAAACGTATCTGCGCCAGTTGATGTAAACGATTCGACGCACCCCACGGCAATGAATACATCAATGTTGCCGTAGTTGTCGCGATACCCATTGGAATCGAGATAGCACACATTATCAAACTGCGCGGCCCACTGTAACGCCTGCTGAGTGAATGTATCACTATCGTCAAGATGACATGCTAATGATACCATAAACAAAAAACAAAATCAGCTCAATACCAAAGTCTGCTTACGATCGGGCCCCACGGAAAGGTACTTTATGGGTACGCCGAGATGTTGTTCCAGGTAATGGATATACGCTCGCAGCGTCTCGGGAATTTGGTCCTCACGGGTAATACCGCATAAGTCGGCGTTCCATCCCTTGAGTTGCTCATATACCGGCTGCGGTTTGACGGTCACGATATCGTAGGGCATGTAATCGATTTTCTCGCCGTCCTGGATGTAATGGGTACAAACGTTGATGGTCTCAAACCCGCTCAATACGTCGGCCTTGGTCATTACCAGTTCCGTAACGCCATTGAGCATAATGGCATATTTGAGCGCTGGCAGGTCAATCCACCCCGTACGGCGCGGACGCCCGGTGGTTGCACCAAATTCATGCCCCAACTGGCGGAGCCGCTCTCCGGTCTCATCATCGAGTTCGGTAGGGAACGGGCCGCCCCCCACACGGGTGCAGTAAGCTTTAAAAATACCGATAACTTGGCCAATCCGGGCAGGAGCAACACCCAAACCGGTGCAGGCGCCGGCCGTGGTCGTCGTAGATGATGTCACAAAAGGATAAGAGCCGAAGTCGATATCCAACAGCGTGCCTTGTGCACCTTCGGCAAGTATGCGTTTGCCTCCCCTTAAATATTGGTTGACCAAATGCTCACTATCGACATGCGGGATAGTTTTCAGGAACTCGATAGCCTCCATGAAAGCCTGCTCACGTTCGCTAAAATCAGGGATTTCGCCATAATGGGATAAAATCGATTTATGCTTTTCTACAAGCCGCTGGTAGCGCTCCATAAAATCAGGCAAGGTCGTATCACCCACACGAAGTCCATTGCGCCCAGTTTTATCCATGTATGTAGGGCCGATACCTTTGAGGGTCGAACCAATTTTACCGGCACCCATATTGCTCTCCGAGGCCGCATCCAACAGTTGATGAGTAGGCAGAATGAGGTGAGCTTTGCGGGCGATGACCAATTTCCCTGTTGACACCGGATCAAAGCCGCTTTTCTTCAACGTGTCGAGTTCCCGCTTGAGAATGATAGGGTCTATCACCACCCCGTTGCCAATGAGATTGAGCGTGTCTTTATTGAAAATTCCGGAAGGGATGGTATTCAATACATATTTCTGGTTGTCAAATTCCAAGGTATGTCCTGCATTCGGCCCCCCTTGGAAACGGGCAATCAAGTCATATTGGGGGCAGAGCACATCCACAATTTTGCCCTTACCCTCGTCGCCCCATTGCAGGCCCAAAAGCACATCAACTTGCATAGTTTAATTAGCGTTGAAAAATTGAAATCATTTAATAATCAGTGAAAGATGGTAAGCGTATTAACCGACGACGCGGATTGCCGGAACATCAATTTCGTGGCAAATCTAACATAATTTTGATATTCTCCGACTTTAAAATCGAAAAGGCGGGCGGTATCCGCTTGTCGCTGCTCTTGAAAATAAATGCTGGCGCAAATCAAGTTCAATGGGTCTCGGCTAATTCTCTTTTCTTTGTGGAGAAGGACGGTTCGGGTAATTCCGCTTTCTTGGCCGAACAATCGCTGCATACGCCGTATAAATTCAGGGAATGATGTTTGATGTCGAATTTGAGCAGTTCGCCCATCATGCTCTGTATTTGATGGATACGCGGGTCGCAAAACTCAACAACTTTGCCGCACTCAATGCAAATGATATGGTCATGTTGCTTGTACCCGTACGACTTTTCAAACTGCGCCATGTTTTTGCCAAATTGGTGTTTGGTCACCAAATCGCAGGAAACCAGCAGTTCCAAGGTGTTGTATACCGTGGCGCGGCTAACGCGGTACTTTTTATTTTTCATGTGGATATACAACGATTCCACATCGAAATGGTCGTTTCGGGAATAAATTTCTTCAAGAATAGCGTAGCGCTCCGGCGTCTTGCGGAGGCTTTTGTTTTCGAGGTAAGCCTCAAAAATTTTTTTTACTGTTTGGTAGTTTTCCGTTTGAGTCATCATCCGAAAGTTAAACGTACAAATTTACAATAAATTGCGTAGAAATACAAATCGCATGGCATCTCAATTGGCTGAGTCAAACCGTGTAATACCGGTGATCCCTTTAATCTGTTTAAGGTGCTTGATGAGATTTTCAAGATGCGCCGTGTCGTTGACGAAAATCATAATGGAGCCTTCAAAGATGCCATCATTGCTTGAAATCGTGATGGAACGGATATTCACCTTGAAGTCATGGGAGATCACTTTCGTGATCTTATTGACAAGCCCTACGTCATCTATGCCTACGATGTGCAAACCTGTAAGGAACGCGAGTTCTTTTTGGGATGTCCATTTTGCTTTGACGATGCGATATCCGTAATTGGCCATGAGTTTGGCGGCATTGGGGCAATTGGTGCGGTGTATCTTGATGCCATCATTTATCGTGATAAAGCCAAAAACGTCATCGCCCGGAATGGGGTTGCAGCATGGCGAAAGCGTATAATCGATCTTTTGCAGGTCATCACCAATCAGCAGCGTTTCGTAATCCTTTTTATTGATCTTGTCAACCAGGCCACTGATGTGCGAATTGAATTGCTGTCCATTTTGCTGCTCGGTAGTTTTTTCGCTCAGCGCAAACTCCTTTAAATTTTTAATGTCAATGGCTCCTTTCGCCACGTTGTAAAACAAATCTTGCGACGAAGGAAATTTAAAAAACGAGGTTAGCTTATTGATGTTTTCGGTATTATACGTGATTTTCAGCGATTTGAGCTTTCGCTCAAGGATTTCCTTTCCGTCTTCTGCTACACGCCGCTTCTCTTCCTTCAGGGCAGATTTTATCTTCGACTTGGCCTTGGCGGTCACCACAAAACTAAGCCAGTCTTCTTTTGGGGTTTGCTTACTGGAAGTGATGATTTCCACCTGATCACCGTTTTGTAGCTTATGGCTGAGCGGCACCAACTTATGATTCACCTTGGCCCCGATACAACTGGCGCCGAGGTCAGAGTGTATTTCAAATGCAAAATCAAGTGCTGTCGCATTGTTCGGCAACTGGATCAGTGCCCCTTTAGGGGTAAAGATAAAGATCTCGTCCGAAAACAGGTTCATTTTGAAATCATCGAGAAAGTCCATGGCATTTGGCTCAGGATTGCTCAATATTTCCCGGACCTTCTGTATCCATTGGTCAAGCCCACTGTCCGAATTTGATTCCTTGTATTTCCAGTGGGCGGCAAACCCTTTTTCGGCGATTTCATTCATCCGTATTGTTCGGATTTGCACTTCTACCCATTGGCCTTTAGGTCCCATCACCGTGGTGTGCAGGGACTCGTATCCGTTGGCTTTAGGCGAGGAAACCCAATCGCGCAGCCTATCTGGATTAGGGCGGTACAGGTCTGTCACGATCGAGTAAGCTTTCCAGCATTCAGCCTTTTCGTTTTCCTGGACCGTGTCAATGATGATACGGATGGCAAACAGATCGTATACTTCTTCAAAGGGAATGGACTTTTTGCGCATTTTATTCCAAATGGAATAGATCGATTTGGGTCTGCCGAATACCTGTGCCTTGATGCCCTGTTCATGCAGTATCTCCTTGATAGGCTCGATGAAGTTATGGATAAAACGCTCTCGCTCAGCCTTTTTTTCGTTCAACTTCCGAGCAATGAATTTATACGTGTCAGGGTCTGTATACTTCATGGAAAGATCTTCCAATTCGGACTTGATTGCGTATAGGCCAAGGCGATGCGCGAGCGGCGCATAGAGGTAAGAGGTTTCCGAGGCAATTTTCAGCTGCTTATCCCTTGGCATGAAATCCATGGTGCGCATGTTGTGCAAGCGGTCGGCCAGCTTGATGAGAATAACACGGACATCGTCGGCAAGCGTGAGCAGCATCTTGCGGAAATTCTCCGCCTGCATGGAACTGTTTGGATCAAATATGCCAGATATCTTGGTAAGGCCGTCGATAATGCGCGCTACTTTTTTACCAAATTCACGTTCGATGTCTTCCAGCGTAATGGTCGTATCCTCCACGACGTCGTGCAGTAAGGCGCAAACGATCGATGTGGTGCCCAAGCCTATTTCCTCTGCTGCGATCTGGGCAACGGCTATCGGATGATAAATGTAAGGCTCCCCTGATTTGCGGCGCATGTCGTTGTGGCTTTCCAGGGCCATATCAAACGCTTTGCGTATCATTTGTTTATCGCCGCGCTGCAAGGTAGGCTTGCAAGCCCGGAGCAACGCACGATACCGTTTACGTATTTCTTTGCTTTCTGCTTCTAAATCGATCACTAATTCTTTCATATATATTGCCTTACGCTTTATTGTAAGAATTTTTATATTTGTATATCCGTAAATGAATATTGGACGGGATAGATACCGTTTCGTTTAATGTATAAATATACGGAAATTTTTTGGGATTAGGCATGGGCTATCTGCGTGTATTATTTTTTTTAGGTGTTGTAACGTTTGCAAGCAGGGCGGTGGGCCAGCAGGATACAACGGCTTCGGCGCCGGGGAAGGGCTCTCGCCCCGAAGGCCGTATGGTGCTTACCACGATCATCGACGGGGAGCGGATGCCTTGGATGCTCATCCCCGAAGTGGAGGTCACCCGTAGGCGGGTATTTAAGAGCCCCGAGGATAAGGCCCGTTACATGCGGCTCCGGTACAATGTAATGAAGGTTTTACCTTATGCCAAATATGCCCAAAGCAAATATCAGCAGCTTTACCGTGATTTGGCGTTGACGGATAGCAAGCGCGAGCAGAAACGGCTGGTAAAAGCCTGTGAGAAAGAGATTAAGGATATGTTCAATAGGGAGGTCAAGAAACTGACCATTTCACAAGGTGAGATTCTCATTAAACTGATTGATCGCCAAACAGGGAGCTCCAGTTATGATGTAGTGAAGGATCTAAGGGGTGGTTTTACTGCATTCTTTTACCAATCTATCGCAAAAGTGTTTGGACACAATCTTAAGAATACCTACCATCCGGAAGAAGATTTTGAGATTGAAAACATCATCCGAAGTTTAGAACGGCCCGGTGTTGCAACTGCCCGTTATTTCTGATATGCACGGCGTTGGCCGGTTCCAGGGCAAAGCGCCGGCATATGGCCCAAATCGCGGCCTTGGCGCCTCGGCCAACCGTAAATCCGATACATTTTTTATCTTTGTGCCTATAAAGACCTGCACATGGAAGAAAACAACAAGCTTGATATATTGGTTGTCGCGGTACATCCGGACGATGCCGAACTGGGTTGTGGTGGCACAATCCTCAAACACGTAGCGATGGGTAGAAAGGTCGGAATCGTTGACTTGACGCGCGGTGAACTGGGTACGAGGGGGACACCGGAATCACGGGCTGCGGAAGCCCGCCGTGCTGCCGAACTGCTCGGGCTATCGATACGCGAAAATCTCGGAATGCGCGATGGTTTTTTCCGCAATGATGAGTCCCATCAATTGCAGGTGGTGCAAACCATCCGTAAATATCGTCCCGATATCGTGATCGCCAATGCGCTGTTTGATAGGCATCCTGACCACGGGAGAGCCGGAGATTTGATTAATGACGCTGTTTTTTTAGCAGGCTTGCGTAAAATAGAGACTACCGATGCAGGTGAAGTACAAGCGCCGCATCGCCCAAGGCTGTTGCTCCAGCTTATCCAAGACTACTACATCAAACCAGATATCGTATTGGATATCAGTGAATATTGGGAAGGAAAAATCAATGCCATCAGAGCCTTCCGGTCGCAGTTTCATAATGAAACATACGCGAGCAACGAACCGGAAACATACATTTCGAGACCTGACTTCTTGGAATATATCGAAGGAAGGGCAAGAGAATACGGCAAATATATCGGGGCCAAATATGCCGAAGGTTTCACATGCCGCAGACTGCTGGGAGTAGATGATTTGTTTGCATTGAGGTAGTCGAACCGGATTAAAGTTGAATTGTTTCAATCCGGTTCAACAGCATAGCTTCAATGCATCGGCGCTATACGGCGAAGCTTTCGCCGCATGCACAGGTACGCGACGCGTTTGGATTATGAAATTCAAACCCTTTTCCCGAGAGGCCATCCGAATAATCGAGCTCCGTACCTGCCAGATAGAGGTAGGACTTAATGTCAAGGCAGATTTTAACACCATTATCTTCGAAAAACTGATCGCCTTTTTTTTCTTCGTTGTCGAAATCAAGTTTGTAGCTTAATCCTGAACAGCCGCCACTTTCCACTGCTACCCGAACGAAATAGGTGTTGTCGTAATTTTCCTCGCGCATGATGTTGAGGATACGTTGTTTTGCTTTCTCTGTTACCGTTACCATATGTTCTTAGACGTTAGCGATCCGACTTCAAGATACAAATATCGCAATATAACTCCATTGTACAAAGTGCCAAACGTTTGCCGGGTGTCATATTTATGGATAAGGCGACCGTTTGCTGAATACGCGCATCAGGTGAAATAAAAATGGTAAGATAAAGACGCTTCCCAATAGTAGTGCCCAAGCAAGCGACGTTACGGTTTTGGCATTTCCGGCGTGCTCAATCAATGATAGCCCTCCGCCATTCTTGAAAAGCACCAATTCGGGATAATGCTGGTACGTGGCAGCCAATAGGATCATCGTTACTTGGAAGCCCGCCAATATGCGGGCGGCTATCGCCCTTCGTTTTTTAAAGGCGATAAAGGTCAAGATCAAAGAGACCGTTGCTAGAAAAATCGCCGCGCGTCCAATAAAATCACCGAATATCCATTCGATTAGCGGAATATCCGATAAAGAGGCCGACAGGAAGACCAGTGCACCCGAACCGACTACGAGATAAATAAACCGCCTGGCAAGGTGAATCATCAGCGTGCAGTCGTATTCATTTTCAACAGCGCCGATGGCGTAGGTCGCCGCGAGGTATCCGCAGATGCTCGTCGTAAAAACGCCAATCGCTACGCCAAACCAACTCAACCAACTGTTTACATAGGCAGCGATAAAGTCATTGGCCTCGACGTCGATAGTGCGGGCCACCGTGGCGGCGGCAATAATGCCTAGGAAAAAGGGCGTAATAACGCTGGACCACGTGTAAATGGAGGTGTAGACGCGCTGCCACTCATCGGCTACGGCATCATAGCTGCGGAAAACAAATGCGGTGCCCCTCGCCATGATGCCCAACAACATGGCCACCAGCGGAATATGCATATAAATCGACATTGTCGTATAGATCGCAGGAAATCCGACAAATAGAATAACGATGGCAATGATCAGCCACATGTGGTTGGCTTCCCAAATTGGGCCGATAGCATGTGACATGATGGTCCGTACCCGCAATTTATGCTTACGGCGTACAAGCAATTCGACGATGCCCGCACCGAAATCAGCTCCGCCAAGGAGAAGATACAAACAGATGGAAGCCCAAAGGAATACGATGACAACGTATAACATGATAGTAGAATAACGATTAATTGGATTGATAAGCCGGATCAGTCGTGTCATAAAGCCTGCCGACCATCGTCATTTGGCGATAAAGCAGGAAAACAACAATCGCAGAAAGGGAGATAAACACGGCAGTAAATAAATAGAACGAATAGACGATACCTGGCATAGGGGTGACGGCGTCAGCAGTGCGCATAATACCATAGATGATCCAGGGCTGACGGCCCACTTCCGTGACAACCCATCCCGCCTCTAAGGCGATATAGCCCATCGGCGTGGCGATGACAAATAACCGAAGCAGCCATTTGCTATCGAGCCATTTCTTCCGTGTAAAAAGAGCCGCAAAATAAATCAGGGCTAGCACCACCAGAAGCATGCCTAAGCCAATCATGAGCTGGAAGGCATAGTGCGTGATGGCTACCGGAGGCCAATGCTCTTTCGGGATGTCATTCAGACCCGTGACGGGCTTTTCGGGATCGCCATGGGCAAGGAAACTCAACAAGCCCGGTATCTTGATTGCATGTTTCACCGTTTTTTTATCCTCGTCAGGTATGCCGCCAATGACAAATGACGCGTTGGCTTCGGTTTCAAAATGCGCTTCCATCGCGGCAAGTTTTGCCGGTTGGCGCTGCGCGACATCCTTGGCCGATATATCTCCGCTCACGGGCTGTAAAAGTGCCGCGACGCAGGCGCTTAATGCTGTAATCCGAAAAGCTGTCGTGTGGAAAATGACATTTCTTTGTTTAAGGATCATCAAGGCGTGAATGCCTGACACGGCAAACCCGGTGGCTACAAACGCGGCTATGGTCATGTGCAACGCCTGTGAAAACCAGGCATCATTAAACATGGCTTGTATGGGATCCACATTTAAGTACTGGCCATCGACGAAATCAAAACCAGCGGGGCTATTCATCCAGGCGTTGGCAGCGACAACCAATATCCCCGAGGCCAGTCCACTTAGTCCGACAATTAGACCGGTAACCCAGTGAAACCAGGGCTTCAGCCGGTCCCAACCATACAGAAAGAAGCCAAGCGCAATCGCTTCGATAAAAAAAGCCGTGCCCTCCAAATAGAACGGCATACCGAATATCGGACCTGCATGTTCCATAAAGGTAGGCCAGAGTAAACCCAGCTCAAACGAAAGCATGGTGCCGGACACCGCTCCCGTAGCGAATAATATGGCTACACCCTTACTCCAAGCTTTGGTCAGCCCCTTGTAAATCGCATTGCCCGTCTTTAAGTAGATGAAATGTGATATGGCCATAAAAAACGGCATAACCATGCCAACGCATGCAAATATGATATGGAATCCGAGGGATACGGCCATTTGCGATCGTGCAGCGATAAAATCATCCATGATATAAACAGTTGGTTGTTTAAAAATGCTTAAAGTTACCAGTTTCGCAAACATGCTGTTCCGGTGATTAACGGATTAATTTGTTAGGGTTGCAATTTGTATTCTTTCTAAATAAAATCGTGCCGTGGATTGGTGACGCGGGGTTGATATCCATTAAATAAATAAATTTTCGCTGTACTTTATGTACTTTTGTATTATGACCGTTGGGCTCTTTCAAAAAATTAAAATTTATACCAAGCGATGCATAAGTTTCTTAATCGGAGACGGAACCGCCCTGACCTTGGAAAACAAATTGTTTAATTCCGTTTGTCTGATTGCTATTTTTATCATGGTCTTTAATATTCCCTTCAACTATTTTTCTGGGTTGAAGGTTACGGCTTTAATTTTTTTTATCCTGACGGCTTTTCTCAGTTATATTTATTATGCAGCCCGGTTCAAAAAGCGTTTGGTATTTAGTTTAGTCGTATCATCCATACTGGTCATTTTGTTATTTGCTGTGAACTATTTTTACAGCGCAGGGATAAGGGGTGCATCGCTCTTGTCTTTCATGCTGACTTTTATACTCATTATTATTGTTTCACCCAAAAAACTTTATTGGCTGTGGGTGCCGCTTTGCTTACTTGTCGTCGTCGGACTGATCACTATTGAATATTATTTTCCTGCTTCGGTGCGGGTTTCGTATGTAGACGACAAGGCGCTGTTTGTGGATATCGCTTTTACATACGGTACTGGTATTATTGTCAGCTTCTTCAGCTTGTTTTACTTGAAAGAAGCGTATAACAAGGAAAAGAAATCGTCTGACCAGAAAGCGATTGAATTAGCGCAATTGAACGATGAGAAGTTGAAGCTATTTTCGATAATTTCGCATGATTTACAGGCTCCGTTGTCTTCTTTGCATAGCTATATCCGGCTCGTAGCCAATGAGCGGCTTACTGCCGACGAACGGAAACAGGTGGAACGCGGGTTGGCCAATGCGTTGCACGGCACGCAGGAAATGCTTTCTAATATGTTGGTCTGGTCTCAGAGCCAATTGCGTGGTCTTCATGTTGATTTATTGCCGAATAATATCAGCGAAATACTAACACCTGTCATTGATATTCAAAAAATCTACGCTGCTCAAAAAGGAATTTCGCTGGAAACACATCTTGATCATTCGTTGCGTGCCCTGGTAGATCGCGATATGTTGCAGTTGATTGTCCGCAATTTGATTAACAACGCCATTAAATTTACATTGCCGGGTGGACGTATCTGTGTATCGGTGGATAAAAACGGCGCGAATTGCAAGATTGTAGTAGCAGACAATGGTATTGGGATGTCAAAGGACCAACAGGCCGAGCTGTTTTCTTTGAAGACGCGTTCTACCTATGGTACAAATAACGAGCGTGGAATAGGCTTGGGATTGTTTTTATGCAAAGAGTACACACTGGCCCAAAATGGGAGCATATCGTTCGACAGCGAGCCGGGCAAGGGTACAAAGTTCAGCCTGCTGTTGCCTTCAGTGACTTGATGTAATTTTCCGGCTACAAGTGGGTTTCCCTGCACAGGTGATGTTTAAAAACGATATATTGGCGGCCTTAAAAACGTTAACTTGATTCTCATGAGACAACTGTTACTGCTTACCATTAGTATTTTCTTAGCCCCGGTTATCCATGCACAAATAACGCCCAAATGGGCACGTTACCCCGCGATTTCTCCGGATGGGAGCATGATTGCTTTTACCTATAAGGGCGACCTGTACCGCGTACCTGCCTCGGGTGGAAGAGCGACGCAATTGACATTTCACAGCGCTCATGATTTTATGCCCGTATGGAGTAAAGATGGACAAAAGATCGCTTTCGCATCCGATAGGTACGGCAATTTTGACGTGTTTGTAATGGCGGCTGAAGGCGGCGAAGCTTCGCGACTGACGTATCACTCCAATGATGAATTTCCATATACATTCAGCGCTGATGGGTCGGCTATTATCTTTGGCGGAAATAGACAGGATTTAGCGAGCCATCGCCAGTATCCCACGGCCTCACAACCGGAGCTCTACTCGGTGCCGGTAACAGGGGGGCGCGTGCAATTGCTGTTGACCACGCCGGCTGAATATGTGCAGGTCAGCAAAGATGGCAGCATGTGGCTATATCACGATAAAAAAGGTGGAGAGAATGAATGGCGCAAGCATCACCAGTCATCCATCGCCCGTGATGTTTGGTCGTATGACGCAATAACAGGCAAGCATACCAAAGTAACCTCGTTTTACGGGGAAGATCGCAATCCGGTGTTTGCGGCAGATGGGGAGAGTATCTTTTATCTTTCGGAGGCGAGTGGTACATTCAACATCCATAAGCTGTCACTCGCTAATCCTGCACAGCAGGTGCAGGTGACCAAGCTTGCGACGCATCCTGTGCGTTCCCTGACTATTGCCGATAATGGATTGATGAGCTTTTCGTACGATGGTGAATTGTACACCGTGAAGGAAGGCGAAGAACCGCGTAAGGTGGGCGTAACCTTGTACACGCAAGACCAAGCTAACAATGATAGCTATATTGCGGTCAACGGTGGCGTGCGGGAGATGGATATTTCTCCCGATGGGAAAGAGGTTGCCTTCATTGCAAGAGGCGAAGTTTTTGTGTCTTCGGTGGATGGTAAACTGACCAAGCGCGTGACCAGCACGCCTGAACAGGAGCGATTCGTTAAATTCGCGCCGGATGGGAAGTCACTGCTCTACGCCAGCGAACGCGACGGCCGGTGGCAGATCTTCCAAACAAAGAAAGCCAGGCCCGAAGAGCCGTTTTTCTTTGCTTCCACCTTGCTGAAAGAGACGCCGTTGGTCAGCAATGCGCATGATAATTATTTGCCGGAGTTGTCGCCCGACGGCAAGAAACTGGCTTTCATCGAGAATAGAAAGACGCTCCGGGTGCTCCGCTTGGATACAAAGGATACGCTGACATTACTTACACCGGAACAATTGTTTCACATGCAGGATGGCGACCAGTACTTCACCTGGAGCCCGGATAGTAAATGGTTATTGGCAACATATCGTCCCACCATGGTGAATAGTGAAGTGGTATTGCTGGACACCGACGGAAAACGTCCGATGGTGAACCTTACACAAAGCGGATATAGCGATCGTTCGCCGAAATGGGTAAATGGTGGCAAGCAATTATTATGGTTCAGCAACCGCGATGGATTAAAAAGCCATGCGACAAGCGGTGCTACCCAGATGGATGTGTATGCCCTGTTTTTTACAAAAGAGGCGTGGGATCGGTTTAATCTGGACAAGGATGACTTCAACCTGCTGAAAGAGCTGGAAAAGGCAAACAAAAAAGACGATAAAGATAAAAAGGACGAGGGAAAGGATAACGCCGAAACAGTTACGCCCGCGACGCCACTGGTGATGGATTGGGCGGGGTTGCACGACCGGAAAGCGCGGTTGACCATCCATTCGTCATCACTGAGCGATGCGGTGCTTTCCAAGGACGGCGAAAAACTTTATTACTTGGCACGCTTTGAAAAAGACGCCAACTTGTGGAGTACTGATTTGCGGACAAAGGAGACGAAGATGGAGATAGCACTCAACGCCTCGGGAGGAAGTCTCATGTGGGACAAAGCAATGAAAAACCTCTACCTGCTGAGCGGTGGCCGGATTACTAAAATCACACCTGAAAATAATAAGCGCGAACAAATCAATGTGGCGGGTGAAATGCTGTATGATGCCGCCGCCGAACGGCAGCATATGTTTGAGCATGTATGGCTGCGTACCAAAAAGATGTTTTACACGCCGGATATGCACGGGGCGGATTGGGACGGCCTAAGGGAAAGCTATGCAAAATACCTTCCGCACATCGGCAATAGCTATGAATTTGCCGAGATGCTTTCTGAATTACTGGGCGAATTAAATGTTTCGCACGCGGGCGCTCGCTACAGCAGCAATATGGAAAATGGTGACGAAACGGCGTCATTGGGCATCTTCATGGACTACGGTCACCAAGGCCACGGTATCCGCATCGCAGAAATTATTCAAGGTGGACCGCTCGATAAGGCAAACCTTGATGTAAAAGCGGGAATGATCATCGAAAAAATCGATGGGGATACCATTGCGCCAAATCGAGACGTCGCGCGTTACCTGAACCGGAAGGCGGCTAAATTCGTTTTGATAGAGGTCATTGATCCCGCTACGAACAAACGCCAACAGCTGACCATCAAGCCTGTGACATTAGCGGAGGAAAACAGATTGCTTTACCGCCGTTGGGTGAAACGGAATCAAGAAGAAGTGGATAGCCTGAGCGGGGGGAAGCTGGGTTACGTGCATATTTCGGGGATGAACGACGGGCAATACCGCAACACTTATGAAGAAATGATGGGCAAATATGCCGATCGCAAAGGGGTGATTGTAGACACGCGCTTCAACGGCGGTGGCGATTTGGTGGCAGACTTAGCGATGTTTTTCACCGGTGAGCAATTCTTGGATTACGCGACGGCGGATCGTTCGGTGGGATATGAGCCCACGTTCCGCTGGACGAAACCCACGTTGGCCATGTTCAATGAAGCCAACTACAGTGACGGTCATTGTTTTTCTTGTGGATATACAGATTTGAAAATCGGTAAAACCGTCGGTATGCCGGTGCCCGGTACGTGTAGTTTCGCCGGTTGGGAAATGCTGCCTGATGGGGTTCGTTGGGGCGCTGTGCCCATCAGTGCAAAAAACAATGCCGGTGAATGGCTCGAAAATAACGAGACCAAACCTATGTTTGAAGTAAAAAATATGCCCGATGTCATCGCCAAGGGAAAGGACCAACAGTTGGAGAAGGCAATCGAAGAGCTGCTAAAAGATGTTGAATAATATGCTTGGAAAAACGGGATATCCAAACGAAGTATTTTTGAATGGGCAGTGGCTGCCCGCTGCCCAGGCGACCGTATCGGTATTCGACCGTGGATTCATGCTGGGGGATGGGATCTATGAAGTGATTCCGTTTTATCGGCGTAAGCTTTTTGCTTTTGAACAGCATTTACAGCGGCTTCGGCAGGGACTTGAGTCGGTAGGTATTGATTACGGCACCGACCAGCTTCGGGAGCGGACAGCGGAAGCTATCGCCCGCTCCGACTATGAGGACGGTGCGGTATATATGCAGGTGACACGCGGTGTTGCACCACGTAAGCATCACTTCCCGGCTGACACTGAGCCGACCGTATTGCTTTATGCGTATCCATTTCGTTTTGATGGGTTTGAGCAAAAGCTGGCGCATGTGCTTCTCTCGGAAGATTTCAGATGGCACCGCTGTGATATCAAGTCCATCTCGTTGATGGGTAATATACTGGCTAATCAAGCAGCGTACCAAGCTGATAAGACCGAAAATGTGCTCCATCGGCAAGGGTGGATTACCGAAGGTTCGCACACCTCGGTGTTCTTTGTGAAAGATAATATTTTATACACCCACCCCAATGGCCCCTACATTCTTCCTGGTGTCACCCGGGATGTCGTGCTTTCCATTGCGGACGAACTGGGCATGGCCGTTAGGGAAGAAGCTGTCGCTGTTGCCGACCTGAGGCTCGTAACCGAGGCGTTCCTGACCGGCACGACCATGCAAGTGACCGCAATAGGCTCGTTCTTGAGCGACGACAGGCGGTTGGTCATAGGAAGTGGAAGTGCAGGGCCGGTTACCCGCCGTATACAGACTGCTTTTGCCGGTCGTACGAAAGCGTTGTAGGTGCGTTAGGCGGTTTTCAGTCATCCGGGTGGAGGAGGGGAAGGATTCGATCGACCGGGAGTGCTTCTATCTTCCGTCCGGCTTTTCCGACCATTGTTTCGGCAGCGAAGAGGGAATTGATAATCGCTTCCTCGGTCGCCTCAATGGCCGCCATGAACAGGGGAGACATCAGGTCATTAGGCACCAACGCCATGGAATGCAACGCGGTATCCACACGGAAGGGGATACGGACCTGGGAAGCCGTAGAAAACGAAATGACATAATCACCACTACCGTTGGAAGCGATGCCACCCGTTTTTGCCAGGCCCATGAAAGCGCGTTTGGCCAAACGTTCCAAGTTGCGGCTATCCAAGGGGGCGTCCGTTGCGACAATAATCATGCAAGATCCATCTACATTGTTGAGCAACTGGTTACTGTATTCAAATTTCCCTAAATGCTTGCCTACCTGTAGGCCATTGACTTGCAGTACGCCGCCAAAATTGGTTTGTACGAGCACACCAATGGAATAACCGCCGAGATGGACGGGCAGCTGACGGGAGGCTGTGCCGATGCCGCCTTTGAAACCGAAACACACGGTGCCTGTGCCGGCGCCTACGCTACCCTCCAATGGCCGTTGTTCGCTTGCCCCGTGGATCGCGGCCAGTACATCTTCCTTTTTAACATGACGCCCGCGTATATCATTAAGGTAACCATCATTGGTTTCACCAACGACTGCGTTGACCGATTGGACATTTTCGTTGCCTGGCAGCGCCAGTATATAGTCGATTACAGCGTCCATAGCCGTGGGGACGCTAAGCGTGTTGGTGAGAATGATGGGCGTTTCCAGGTTGCCTAATTCGGTCAATTGGGTGCTGCCGGCAAGTTTGCCAAAGCCGTTTCCGGCAAACACTGCTGCCGGAACTTTTTGCTGGAATATATTGCCGCTATGCGGAAGTATGGCCGTTACACCCGTCCTAACCGAATCGCCCTTAAGCACCGTGGTATGGCCGACCTTCACCCCGGATACATCCGTGATGGAATTGGACGCACCGGTGGGTAAGACGCCTATCATAATTCCCAGTTCGCGAGGGCTTTTGGTTTGCCCTTGGATTGATAATACAACCAAGCAAGTAAGCAGCCAGGTGCATGAGGCGTGAATAAAGAGCCTACTCACGAGGCTTTTTTCCATTTAATGGTGCAACCAATAGCCTTCGTCATATTAGGATTGGGGGTACTCCCCCCGTTCAATGCTGCGATGGCATCCTCTACGAATTTCGTTTGGGGATTTCCGCCCCGGCTATCGTCGTCTATAGCACCAATATACTGCAATACGTTGCCCTGGCTTGTCTTTTGCAGTAAAAAAGTATGCGGCGTGTGCGTTGCGGCGAAACGTTTGGTCACGACGTGATCAGGATCAAGGAGATAAGGAAATGTAAATCCTTTTTCTTTTGCACGTTGTTGCATTTGTTCAAATGACTCCCGAGGCTCAACGCCGGCATCGTTCGGATTGATGGCAATCACCGGATAGCCTTGCGCTTTGTATTTCTTGTCTAAAGCGATGATCCGATCTTCATATCCTTTGGCGACCGGACATGTATTGCACGTAAAAATCAGGATAAATCCTTTTGCGTCGCTATAGTCTGCTAAAGATACCTTATTTCCATCGACGTTTTTGAGGCTGAAGTCTTCCACAACATCGCCTATCTGGTATCCTTCATTGAATACAGGGGCATTGGCCGCTATGACGACGGACAACACCATGCACAGTAAACTGATTGTTTTCATGGCTTATTGGTTTTGTTGTACAATGGCTAAATAATCACGCTCTAATTGTTGGTAGTCAAACTCCTGTTCGCTGAAAATCCGCACTCCTTTGCTCGTATTGACGAACAGCGTTGCTGGTATCGCTCCTGACCATTCTTCGCTGATTCGGGGGATAAAATGCTGTTCGTTTTTTTCATCAAGTATCCACACTTCGTTTTTTAATCCCTTGGCATCGACAAACCTGCGCACAGCGTCATGATATTTGGCGGCATCTAAACTAACAAAAATAACGCGCAAAGGTTTTAATCGGTATTCTGCTTGTAATCGCTCGAAATGCGGCATTTCAGCAACGCAAGGTGCACACCAAGTAGCCCAAAGATTGACCACGAACGTTGTATCTCCGCCATTTTGCAGGCGTTTTTCCAGCTCATCCAAGGTAACCAAGGGCACCCGTTCCTGCGCCGTCGCCAAATCAGTGGAAAGCACAGCAATTGCAAACGCACATATCCATGCCGTTTTCATAATGTAAAAATAAAGAAATAGCCATTAAGCTTGTCGTTTGGTAACGCAATAATTACTTACCTTACGCTTCCGGCTCTTTTGAAATATTTATAATACCAAGTGTCATGAAGGTCGCTGATGATCACGCCTTTGCTGGTGGATACATGCACAAATTTGTTGTTGTGCAGGTAGATTCCTACGTGGTCAATATCCCTGCGGCCGAAGGAAAAAAAGACGAGGTCGCCTTCCTGCAACTGGCGTTCGTATTTGCGTTTGATTTGTGCAGCCATCTCTCTTGATATCCGGGGCACCGACTTACCATATACATCGCGCATGACCATCCCCACGAAAGCCGAGCAATCAAGCCCACGTTTATCGGCCCCGCCGGGCCGATGGGGAATGCCCATCCATTCGTCGATGTAGGCATATAGCGTAGTGTTCTGCAATTCATGGGGGCGGACGCCAAGTACCTGCGCATAGCTGTCAATCAACCGTCCTGCGGTGCGTACGTCTTTTGGGGCGGACGAGGCATCGGTAAGGATCGTATTGCCCGGTGTCTTTTTAGTTCGCGGCGCGGTCATAACCCTATCAGGAGGAAGCGCATTTTTGCGGGTAAGGCATCCGCTAAGCAAGAAGATGCCCAACGTCAAGAAAAACAGCGTATATATTTTGTAGGGTATTGGCAAGCTAATCATTTATAGATGGCGATTTCGATTTCCCCGGATTCGGTGACGGCCCCCCGGTACATGCCCGCCGTGTTGAATGGCATGGCCATATTTCCAGCACTGTCCAAGGCTATCATTCCACCATCTCCGCCCATTTTACCAATTTTTTCGATTACGGCAGAGGCTGCTTGAACCACAGGCGTATTGCCGTACTCCATTT
Organism: Parapedobacter sp. ISTM3; assembly: GCF_016533505.1. Taxonomy (NCBI): domain Bacteria; kingdom Pseudomonadati; phylum Bacteroidota; class Sphingobacteriia; order Sphingobacteriales; family Sphingobacteriaceae; genus Parapedobacter; species Parapedobacter sp. ISTM3. The sequence continues at coordinate 47,405 of NZ_JAENGN010000006.1, forward strand.
GGGCGGCCACATCATATGCGGCTATCCCTCTGATGAAAAACTCACCCCACCCTGTACAAGAGATGGCCACCCGTTGATTGGCATAAGTGCCTGCACCAATGATAGGCGCATCGCCGATGCGGCCGTATTGCTTGTTGGTCATCCCGCCAGTAGATGTGCCGGCAGCGAGGCGGCCGGCCTTGTCGAGCGCCACGGCTCCTACGGTACCGTATTTATAGTCATTGGTGAGTGCTATGTTCGACGATTGGTTATTTCCATCGTGATCAAGCTGAGTTTTGAGGGAGTCCCGTCTCAAAACACGTTCCAGTGCCTTCCAACGGCTTTTCGTCCAAAAATAGCTTGGTTCGACGATTTCCAGCCCTTTGGACGCGGCAAAAACTTCGGCGCCTCTGCCCGTCAGCATGACGTGTTCAGATTGTTCCATCACAGCACGCGCTGCTTTGATGGGATTGCGGATGGTGGTTACCCCGGCAATTGCCCCAGCGGCTTGGGTCGGCCCCCACATTACAGCAGCATCCAACTCATTTTTGCCTTCATGAGTAAAGACAGCCCCTTTACCTGCATTGAATAACGGATTGTCTTCCATGACCAGAATCGCAGCTTCAACGGCGTCCAGACTACTTTTTCCTGCCTGGAGCTGGCTGTACCCGGCTTGCAGGGCTTGCGTCAGTGCCTCGCGGAACGCACGCTCCTGATCAGGTGTCATGTTTTCTTTTAAGATGGTACCCGCGCCGCCATGAATAACCATAACGTAACGTGCCTGGCCAAAAGCCATTGAATTCATGGCAAGTACAAGTATTAGTGTGTATAAATAGTTCATTAGGTAAAGTTTAATTACGCGACTAATTTAAACATTTCTCCTGTAATTGACGAAGGTAACTCCTGAACAGCGACGATGTTTCTGAATGATTCGTTCAACAAAACTAACCAATTGTATTACCTTTGCACCATGGTCATCAAGACGGCAACGTTTGTTAGCAGTAATACCCGTATCGATAAATTGCCTGCACCGGAGATGCCGGAATATGCTTTTATCGGCCGTTCTAATGTTGGGAAGTCTTCCCTTATCAATGCACTTACCGGACGTCGTCATTTGGCTAAAACTTCGCAGACGCCCGGCAAAACCCAGGTGATTAACCACTTTCTGATTAATGATGCGTGGTATTTGGTTGATCTGCCCGGCTATGGTTTCGCAAAGACATCCAAAAGTAATCGCGTGGCTTGGGAAAAGTTTATCCGCCGCTACCTATTACAGCGTGAAAGCCTGCAATGTGTGTTTGTACTGATAGATAGTCGTCATGATCCGCAGCGAATCGACTTGGATTTTTGTTACTGGCTCGGCGAAAACGGCATTCCGTTTATGTTGGTGTTTACTAAAGCAGATAAACAAACACGGACTAAGTCGGATGCCAACATCGATAAATTCCGGAAAGCATTGCTGCAATGGTTTGAGGAAGTGCCGCAGCATTTCCTTACATCTGCTGAGACACGGATGGGATGCGAACCGTTGTTGGACACGATTGATGACATCAATCGCAATTTCCGTCCCATAGCTATGAATCGTTGATAACGTTATGAAGAAATATTTTTCACTCGTCCTGTTTGCCCACAGCGTCTTTGCGCTTCCTTTTGCTATCATCGGTTTTTTTCTGGCCATCAATACTACACCGTATCCCTTTGATTGGTTTAAACTGGCGCTCATGCTGGCCTGCATGGTTTTTGCACGTAATGCTGCCATGGCGTTCAATCGTTATTTGGATCGCGATATTGATGCCGCAAATCCGCGTACCGCCATGCGTGATATTCCGGCGGGGCGGGTAAGTCCCCGTCAAGCATTGGTGTTTACAATCGTCAACTGCCTATTATTCATTATTGCCACCTGGTTTATCAACCGTATATGCTTTTACCTTGCTCCCGTAGCCTTGGCCGTGGTATTGGGATATAGTTACATGAAACGGTTTACTCCCCTTTGCCATTTAGTGCTGGGATTAGGGCTTGGTTTGGCACCGCTGGGTGCCTACCTGGTGGTGACCGGCGCATTTGACGTAGTTCCTGTCTTTTACTCCTTAGCGGTATTGTTTTGGGTAGGTGGGTTTGACATCATTTATGCCCTGCAGGATGAGGAGTTCGACCGCCAGCATCAGCTCAACTCTATTCCCGCATGGTTGGGAAAACGAAGAGCATTGCGTGTATCGGAAGCGTGCCACGTCCTTTCGGCGATCTTTGTTGTCTTGCCCATGTTTTTTGTTCCGTTGAGCTGGTTTTACCTTCTCGGAGTCGCTTTCTATTGCGGGCTGCTTGTTTATCAGCATCGGATCGTGAGCCCGGCCGATTTGAGCAGGGTAGACCGGGCTTTTATGACAACAAATGGTATCGCCTCGGTAGTGTTCGCTTGTTTTTTCCTGCTGGACATGGTTTTTTAGTTTGGCATGCGGGAAGTGGGTGAGCCTATTGTTTTAAAAAACGTTTTGTCATTCCCTGAATAAATCCCTTTATTTGCAAAAATCTAAAAAATCAATGGCGAAAAACTTACTGATTGTAGAGTCACCGGCGAAAGCGAAAACGATAGAAGGATATTTAGGCAAGGACTTCCTGGTCAAATCCAGTTATGGTCATATTCGTGATTTGGTGAAGACCGACGACGCAATAGATACGGCAGATAATTTTAAACAAAAATATGAAGTGCCGGCTGATAAAAAAGCTGTAGTCAGTGAGTTAAAGAAGTTAGCTAAAGAAGCGGAGACCGTTTGGCTCGCATCCGATGAAGACCGGGAGGGGGAGGCGATATCGTGGCATTTGTATGAAACTTTAGGGCTTCGCGACGACAAGACCAAGCGGATAGTTTTTCATGAAATTACCAAGCCGGCTATCTTAAAGGCCATTGAAACCCCACGGGGAATTGACTTTAACCTGGTGAACGCACAGCAGGCGCGGCGTGTACTTGACCGATTGGTCGGCTTTGAGCTTTCTCCGGTACTGTGGAAGAAAGTGAAACCGGCGCTTTCGGCAGGGCGGGTTCAGTCTGTCGCTGTAAGGTTAATTGTCGATAGGGAACGGGAAATCAACCGATTTAAGGCTGAGGCTGCGTTCAAGGTGGTGGCCATTTTCCACACCGACAATCCTAAAGAATTGTTCAAGGCGGAGCTGCCGCAGCGTTTTGCCACTGTCGCTGATGCCGAACGCTTTCTTGCGGATTGTACCAATGCGACCTTTGTGGTCAACAGCTTAGAGACCAAACCCGCTAAGCGAAACCCCGCGGCACCCTTCACCACGTCGACCTTGCAGCAGGAAGCAAGCCGCAAGCTTGGCTTCTCCGTGGCACGTACCATGGCGGTGGCACAGCGTCTCTATGAGGCTGGCCGTATTACCTATATGCGTACGGATTCGGTCAACTTAAGTGATACGGCATTGCAGGGAGCTGAACAGGAGATTAAAACCGCATACGGCGAAAAATATCATAAGCGTAGGCAATACCGTACAAAGTCTGCCGGAGCGCAAGAAGCCCACGAAGCCATCAGGCCCACCTATTTTGATCGTCATACCATCGATGGTGATAACGCTGAAAAGCGACTTTATGAACTGATATGGAAACGGGCGATTGCTTCACAAATGAGTGAAGCAGAGTTTGAAAAGACTACGGCAAAAATCGGGATTTCGACCCGATCGGAAGAATTGGTGGCCAGCGGCGAGGTCATGCGTTTTGACGGATTTCTCAAAGTTTATTTTGAGTCGACAGATGAAGACCAGGAACCTAATCTTGACGGTGATAGCGATAATACATTGTTGCCTCCGTTACAACAGGAACAGCAGGTGAAATTGCAGCGTATGACCGCTACCGAACGTTTTTCGCGACCACCGGCCCGGTATACAGAAGCAAGTCTTGTTAAAAAGTTGGAAGAGCTGGGAATCGGCCGTCCTTCGACTTATGCGCCTACGATATCGACCATCCAAAACCGCGGTTATGTCGTCAAAGAAGAGCGGGATGGAAAACCTCGGGATTATCGGGTGCTGGAACTTACGGAAGGAAAGCTCACGATGCAGACCAAAACCGAAATCACGGGAGCCGAAAAGGCTAAGTTATTTCCTACCGATATTGGCGTGGTGGTCAACGATTTTCTTGTAGAACACTTCAAAGGAATCGTCGACTTTAATTTCACGGCAAAGGTGGAAAAAGAATTCGATGAAATCGCCCAGGGAATGAAAGAGTGGACGGATATGCTGCATAGTTTTTATGGGCCGTTCCACAATGAGGTCGAAACTACTATCAAGACGGCAGATCGGGCAACCAACGAACGGGAGTTGGGTACGGATCCCGAAACAGGCAAACGCGTAAGTGTTCGCATCGGCCGCTTCGGACCCATGGTACAAATCGGATCGGCGGATGACGAAGAGAAACCGCGTTTTGCAAGCCTGAGGCCAGGACAGATGATAGAGACGATTACATTCGAGGAAGCGCTGGACTTATTTAAACTGCCCAAAAAAGTTGGCGAATTTGAAGGGAAGGAGATGACCGTGGCCATTGGCCGGTTTGGCCCTTACATTCGCCATGACAACGCGTTTTATTCTTTGCCAAAAGATGTGGATCCCCATAATGTGACAACGGAGTCGGCCATTCAAATCATTCAGGATAAACGGCGGAAAGACAGCGAGAAAGTCATTAAAGTATTTGACGAGAATCCGGAGGCACGTATTGAAAATGGTCGTTGGGGACCTTTCATCCGCTTCGGCAAGCAGAATATCAAGATACCGAAAGGCACCGACATACAATCTATCACTTACGACAATGTGCTCCAGTGGGCAGAGGCAGATGACAAGAAACCAAAGAAAAAAGCACGGGGGCGCAAGTAGGCCAAGCTGATAGCATAGCGCTTAAAGCCTATACTTTAAGCTAAAGCAGCATGATATGAAAAAAGATTTGCCTGAAAATATTGTTCAAGATATTTCTATCGCGGTAGTACTGGAAAGTGACTCGCCGTCGGGTAAAGTGTGGAATGTATACCTCATCAATGAAAAGACGGTACCTATCAAGAATGTGATGGTGAGCTCTAAAGGATACGGATTAAAGAATGAGAAGGAAGTGCGGACAACCACATTACGGCATTTCATCGGCGATATAGACCCGAATGACTACGCCAAGATAGAGGCCATAGATGAACAGGTTTTCGGATTGACCAATGAGTACTGGCTTAGTTATTATATCGAGGGTACGATATATGATAAGAAGTATATTTTTCTTCCGGAGAGCATTATCGACGAAAATCTTATCAAAATTCCGGTATTGAACAAACCGGGTGTTTTGATTGGTGGAAACAATTAATCACAAATGGCCAGAACGAATACGATCATTGCCATAGACGGCTATTCTTCCTGCGGAAAAAGTACGTTGGCCAAAGCCTTAGCTAAGAAACTCCATTACCTCTATATAGACAGCGGGGCGATGTATCGCGCCGTAACCTTGTATTTTATTCGCCATGCTGTTCCGCTTGATGACGAACAAAAGGTTGCAGCGGCATTGGCGGCCATCCATATTGATTTCCATACGGCCGCTGGCCAGACGTGCATTTCGTTGAACGGTGAAGATGTCTCGGAGGAGATCAGGCAGATGTTTATCTCGGATTACGTCAGCGAGGTGAGTGCGGTCAAGGCGGTGCGCTCGGCAATGGTAGCCCAGCAACAGCGGATGGGCCGAAACAAGAATATCGTCATGGACGGCCGCGATATCGGTACTACCGTTTTTCCGGACGCGGACCTGAAAATCTTCATGACCGCTGATCCGAAAGTGCGGGCGGAGCGCCGTTACCTGGAATTAAAAAACAAAGGCGAAGATATAACCCTGGAAGAGGTATTTGAAAATTTGGCCCACCGTGATTACATTGATACTACCCGGGAAGAAAGTCCACTGGTGCGTGCAAATGACGCGCTTATCTTAGACAATACCGACCTTAATGAAGAGGAGCAGCTGCAGTTTGTACTCGACAGACTGTAGGATAACCACTTGGTGACGTATGCCGCGTGAAGCTTTAATGGTGTAACCGGGCTATATCATGCTGTGGCCGTCCTGCCGGGATATGCTTCCAACCCTTTCTCGAGGCATAGCAAAGCCTTATTCAGATCGTTGGCGTTTAAAACGTAAGCCAGCCTTACCTCATTCCGTCCGGCATTCGAAGTGCTGTAAAAACCACTGGCGGGAGCCATCATGACAGTCTGGTTTTGATATTCGAAATGTTCCAGCATCCATTGGCAAAACGAATCCGCATCATCAATCGGAAGCTGAGCCACCACATAAAATGCGCCACCGGGATTGGGGCAATAGACACCTTTGATGCCGTTAAGACCAGCGACCAACACATCCCTTCTGGCCGTATACTCTGCTTTCACCGCGTCAAAATAGCTTTGCGGTGTGTCAATGGCTGCTTCCGCGGCGATTTGGGCCACCGCAGGTGGGCTGAGCCTCGCCTGGGCAAATTTCAAAGCCGTGCGCCAAACCTCCTTGTTCTTGGTAATCATACAGCCTAGCCTTGCGCCACAGGCACTGTATCGCTTGGATACGGTGTCCAGCACGATGACATGTTGTTCGAGCCCCGCCAAATGCATCGGCGAGATAAACTCCCGTCCATCGTAGCAAAACTCCCGATAAGCCTCGTCAGATAGCAAAAACAGATCATATTTGAGGCATAGGTCACGAAGGGCTTCCAGCTCCTGTCGTGAATAAAGGTACCCAGTTGGGTTATTGGGATTGCAGATGGCGATAGCCTTGGTGTTCTTCGTAATTAGTGCTTCAAATTCAGAAATCGGCGGCAATGCAAAACCATCGGCAATATAAGAAAGGATTGGCTTTATCTTAATGCCGGCCGAACAGGCAAAACCATTATAATTGGCATAAAAAGGTTCGGGAATAATAATTTCCTCGCCGGGGTTAATGCACGCCTGCATGGTGATAGTAATGGCCTCGGACCCGCCGTTGGTAACCAGGATATCATTGGGTGTAATCGCATACCCCAGTTTGTTGTAATAACTGCTCAATTTGCCTCGGTATGAGGCGGTTCCTTCCGAGGGTGTATAAGCCCAAACCTTGAAATCGATATTTTTAATTGCATCAAGCATGATTTGGGGCGTATCAATATCGGGCTGCCCGATATTTAAGTGGTAGATGTGTTTACCCTCCTGTTTAGCTTTATCGGCATAAGGTGTAAGCTTACGGATAGGTGAGGGAGGCATCTCAAGGCCCTTATTGGATACTGAAGGCATACGATTCGTGCTATTTTGCTGCAATATTAAGCATAGCATTTGATTTAAATGTACAAAAAAAACCGCCAGTTAATTGGCGGTTTTCCTGCATTTTTGCAACGCGCTGTCGGTTAGCCGGTTACCTCTCCTTTGATGTAAAGGGTTTTTACGGGGGTTTTGGTGTTGGAGCGAACCGTAAAATTTTTGGTAAATGGCTGCTTTACTTTCGCGTCATAGGTCACTTTAATGGAGCCTGTTTCGCCGGGTTTGACAGGTGTCTTTGTAAATTCAGCGACCGAGCAACCGCAAGAAGGCTTCACCTCGCTGATGATAATCGGCTCAGTGCCTACATTGGTAAACGTAAATTCGTATGAAACCGGTTGATTCTGGGGAACTTGCCCAAAATCATGGGTTTCTTTTTCGAATTTAAACTCCGCTTTACTGTTTTGCTGGGCCAACGCAGCCGAACCAACAAAGGCAACCAACAGCATGCATATTGTCGTAATCTTTTTCATCATTGTTTATTTGTTTTAGTATGACACATTGAAAATGGTATACAAATTTACTGTTTTAGATGAGAGGGTCAAAAAATGTTCCAAAAACTGATGGCTTTGCAACGAATTTGCTACATTGGAGGGCGATAGCGGGTCATACCTGTTTATGGAATATTCAGGTATTTATGGGTTTGAAGGGAAATCTCCCACTTCGGATGTTGCTTTACATAATCTACTATCAATGGGGTGATCTCCGCTGCTTTGGACCATTCTGGCTGCAAATATAGTCGGCAGGCGGGTGGCACGAGCGAAGCGTGCTTTTCTGCCCAAGCGAAATCGCTTTTGTTAAACACGATGACTTTTAACTCGCCGGCTGCAGCAATAACATCGGGCAATGGCCATTTGAATTTCTTTGGAGAAAGGCAAATCCAATCCCAATGGCCGCTCAAGGGATAGGCTCCGGAGGTTTCAATGAATGTCTTAATGCCTGCTGCTTGTAAGCCCCGTGTCAGGTAATCCAGGTTGTAAAGCAAAGGTTCGCCCCCGGTGACCACGACCGTTTTGGATGGATACTGCTTGGCATGTTCAATGATTGTATCCGCAGCGGTGAGGGGGTGTAATGCAGCATCCCAACTTTCTTTAACATCACACCAATGGCACCCCACATCGCATCCGCCTAAACGAATGAAGTAAGCCGCTTTACCTGTGTGATACCCTTCGCCCTGAATGGTGTAAAACTCTTCCATTAGGGGTAATAATGAGCCGTCTTCTGGTACCTGATGCGCCATATTGTTTAAAGAGGTTGCAAAATTACGGAAAATTATGGAGATAAATTGAGCGCGGTGGTGTTGGGGTATTTTAAATGCCGGTGCGACGTCCAATTTTTGTTTCGTATTTCGTGTTCGATTTCGTTACCTTTGTGTCCGAAAAAGAAGTCACACCTTGTATTGTGATTTGTTGAGCTATTTTAATTAACATAAAATCATAGTTGTAAGTGATTAACATTACCCTACCCGATGGTTCGGTACGGCAGTTTGCACGAGGAACCACAGCGATGAAAATCGCACAATCCATTTCAGAAGGTTTAGCCCGAAACGTATTGGCTGCAGAGGTTAACGGTGAGGTATGGGATGCGTCGCGCCCTATTGAGGAAGACGCTACTGTACGCTTGCTAACTTGGAACGACAACCAAGGAAAAGCGACGTTTTGGCATTCCTCGGCACACTTAATGGCCGAAGCATTGGAAGCCTTATACCCCGGAATCCAATTCGGTATTGGACCCGCCATTGAAACAGGATTCTACTACGATGTCGACTTTGGCGACCGTGAATTTTCCTCAGATGACTTCAAGCAAATTGAAGATAAGATGGTCGAACTTGCTCGTACAAAGGCTGAATATCTGCGTAAACCGGTAAGCAAAGCAGAGGCCGTCGCTTACTTTACGGCGAAAGGTGACGAGTACAAGCTGGATCTGATTAAGGATCTGCCAGATGGTAGTATCACCTTCTATACGCAGGGAAATTTTACTGACCTCTGCCGTGGTCCGCATATACCGAACACCGGATTTATCAAAGCGGTTAAATTAACTAATGTGGCTGGTGCATATTGGCGGGGTGATGAAACCCGCAAGCAACTTACCAGGATTTATGGAGTCACATTTCCCAAGGCGAGTGAGCTGGCCGATTACCTGCATATGATAGAGGAGGCCAAGAAGCGTGATCATCGCAAGTTGGGACGTGAGCTGGAGCTGTTTGCCTTTTCAGAAAAAGTAGGGCTGGGGTTGCCGCTGTGGTTGCCTAAGGGGGCGCGGCTGCGGCAGAAGCTGATTGATTTTATGCAAAGGGCTCAGGTCAAAGCAGGATATGAACCTGTTGTAACCCCGCACATTGGGCATAAGAATTTATATGTCACATCCGGGCATTATGAGAAATATGGAGCGGATTCGTTTCAGCCTATCCATACGCCGCAGGAAGGGGAGGAGTTTCTACTGAAGCCCATGAATTGCCCCCACCACTGCGAAATATATAAGACCAAGCCCCGGTCGTACAAAGACTTACCTATCCGGTATGCCGAATTCGGCACCGTGTACCGTTATGAACAAAGCGGTGAGCTGCATGGCCTTACCCGGGTACGGGGGTTCACACAGGATGATGCACACTTATTTTGTCGTCCGGATCAGGTAAAGGATGAGTTTAAGAAGGTGATTGATTTGGTGCTCTATGTGTTTGGCGCGCTCGGTTTTGAGGATTACACGGCCCAGATTTCGCTGCGCGATCCGGAAAATAAGAGCAAATATATTGGTTCTGAAGATAACTGGAACCGTGCCGAGCATGATATTATTGAAGCGGCAGCGGAAAAAGGATTAAAAACGGTAGTAGAATATGGTGAAGCGGCATTTTATGGTCCTAAGCTGGATTTTATGGTCAAGGATGCATTGGGCCGCAAATGGCAGTTGGGTACGATTCAGGTAGACTACAATCTGCCAGAGCGTTTCGATTTGGAATATACGGGCAGTGACAACGCTAAACATCGTCCCGTCATGATTCACCGTGCGCCGTTTGGTTCGTTGGAACGCTTTGTTGCCGTGCTGATAGAACACTGCGCGGGCCAGTTTCCGCTGTGGCTCGCACCTGAGCAATTTATCATTCTTCCCGTGTCGGAAAAATACGAAGAATATGCAAAAAAACTTTTAGAATCGCTCAATAATTCCGATATTCGCGGCTTGATTGACCTGCGAGATGAGAAGGTAGGTCGGAAAATCAGGGACGCGGAGTTGAAAAAAATCCCTTATATGCTTATAGTCGGTGAAAAAGAAGTGGAAAACGGCACGATTTCTGTTCGAAAACACGGCCAGGGGGATTTGGGTACGATGCGTTTAGAGTCGTTTAGCGCACAGTTAATAAAAGAGATAACCGTTTAATTATTTTAGACATTTGGCATTAAATAGACCAGGATTCAGAGGCCCGAGACCTCCATTCAAGAAGAAGGAGCCGGAGCACCGTATCAATGAGAATATTAGGGTACCTGAGGTACGATTAGTGGGCGACAATGTAGAGCAAGGGGTTTATCCCACGCGCAAAGCATTGGAGTTGGCTGATGAATTGGAACTGGATTTAGTGGAAATTTCACCGAACGCTAGCCCGCCGGTCTGCAGGATCATTGACTACAGTAAGTTCATTTACGAACAGAAGAAGAAGCAGAAGGAGATTAAGGCAAACGCGAAACAGACGGTTATTAAGGAAATCCGTTTCGGGCCGAACACAAGCGACCACGACTTCGAATTCAAGCTTAAGCATGCGATTAAGTTTTTGGAAGCGGGCGAGAAGGTACGCGCGTATGTTCATTTCAAGGGCCGCGCAATCGTCTATAAGGAGCAAGGGGAAATCCTGCTGCTGCGCTTTGCCCAAGCGCTTGAAGATTACGGCAAAGTGGAGCTGCTTCCTAAATTGGAAGGCAAGCGGATGTTTTTGACCGTGGCCCCTAAAAAGTAAGTAAACTAACAAATCGATATAAAAAATAGTGAATCATGCCAAAAGTGAAAACCAATTCCAGTGCAAAGAAGCGTTTTAAGCTGACTGGAACAGGTAAGGTTGCGCGTAAGCATGCTTTTAAAAGTCACATTCTGACAAAGAAAAGCACCAAGCGCAAACGCAACCTGACGCAGACCGGTTTAGTGTCTGATGCCGATATGGGCAACGTTAAGCGGATGCTTACCATCGGCAAATAAGTCGGAGTCCGGAGTCGGAAGTCCGAAATTTTAAGTGTATTGTTAAAAGTTAAATAACCGGGTATTGGGTTGTAAGTTCATTGAGAGACATGGCGCCCACTACCAAAAAATCAGAAGATTATGCCACGTTCGGTTAACGCAGTAGCGTCAAGAAGACGACGCAAAAAGATTCTCAAATTAGCCAAGGGCTATTATGGATCGCGTAGCAAGGTTTATACCGTTGCAAAGAATACAGTAGAAAAGGGATTGTTGTACGCTTACCGCGACCGCAAGACCAAAAAAAGGGAATTTAGGGCTTTATGGATACAGCGTATCAATGCTGGAGCCCGTCAGCACGGAATTTCATATTCCCAGTTGATCGGAAAGCTGAATGCCAAAAACATCGGATTGAACCGTAAGGTACTGGCTGATTTGGCCATGAACAATCCGGAGGCATTCAAGGCAGTAGTTGATGCAGTAAAATAGAGTTTAAACCCGATATTGATTTTGTTAGGAAAGAGGGAGGCCGGCAGGCTTCCCTTTTTTAGTTCAAGGCCAGGTGCATCACGCTGTGCGGACCGATACCTGGTATCTCAAATTCTGCCGATAGTGTCGTAAAGCCCAACTGCCGGTAAAAATCATAAGCGACCCGGCGCGCGTTGCACCAGAGGTAATCAGCCATCAAACCGGTTGCCAAATGGTTGATCGCCGCATTCAATAGTTCGGTTCCAATCCCCTTGCCTCGCCAGTCGGGATGGGTAGCCATACCACGTAGCCGGTAGCCGGTTCCTGGGTGCCCTTCCAGCGCTTCGAGCTGGCAGGTCAGGATGCATACCGTGTCGCCATCACCTGACAAATATCCCATGTGGAACGTGGTTTCGAGATTGTCGCCTTGAAAATGACAGTCGGATAGCGGTGCACCAACCCGCAGTACAGCACTTCGCAAAGGGAGCGTTTCCTGCGCATTGATGAATCTAATCATCGTTAGTTATTTTTAACAACAGGTCGACCAAGCGATTGGAATAACCGTATTCATTGTCATACCAGCCAACTACCTTGACCAATCCGCCTACTACAGATGTCAATTGTGCGTCAAAGACACACGAATATGGGCTATTGAGAATGTCTATGGATACAATTGGATCGGTGGTGTATTGTAGTATCCCGTTCAATTCTGCGTTGGCTGCCTGTCTGAACGCGGCATTGATTTCATCGACCTTCGGTTGGCGTCTCAAAGTACAGGTGAAATCTGTCAATGAGCCATTTAAAACCGGTACGCGTATGCCAGCACCGCCGAGCTTGCCTTCCAGGTGCGGAAATACGCTGGTGATGGCTTTGGCAGCGCCGGTAGTAGTCGGTATGATAGAGGCAGTCGCTGCACGCGCCCTCCGTAAATCCCGATGTGGGGCGTCATGCAGGTTTTGGTCGCTCGTCATGCTGTGTACCGTCGTGATGTAACCGTCTAATATGCCCCAGTTTTCGTCCAGTACTTTTACCAACGGTGCAACATTATTGGTTGTACAGGACGCATTGGATAGGATAGGGGTACGCAGGCTGATAGCTGTATCATTGACCCCCAATACTACCGTCGGCACTTCCTTATCGGGCGAAGGCGCAGATATGATCACTTGTGTTGCTCCGGCGTCAAGGTGCCGGGAAGCCTTTTCCCGGGTCACGAATTTACCGGTAGACTCTATCACAACATCGATGCCCAGCGATTTCCAGGGAAGATTTGCCGGCACAGGTTCGTTAAAAACGTGGATGGTATGCCCGTCAATCAGCAATTGATTGGACGTTGCATCCACCGATCCCCCGTACGGCCCGTGAACGGAATCGTATTTAAAAAGATGAGCGAGCGTTTGGGTATCGGCCAAGTCGTTGATGGCAGCGATATGCAGGTTGCTTGCCTTTCTAAGTAAAATGTTCCGGAGCGTATTTCGACCGATACGGCCAAACCCATTGATGGCGATAGTTGTCATGTTATGCATATACGAGCTGCCAAAGTTACACAATAAGCAATCATTCCCTAAAACAAATCGTTACTTCCGGCTGTTTTCCTGACATATGGGAAAGCATGAAGAACTAAAGCCGAGCGATTCAAAGCAGAATCTCAAAAAGGATAAACAGGTCGTCAAACGATCAGAAGACAAACGCTATGACAAGGATGAAGCTGATTTGGCGAATCCAGCGACAACCAGGAAATACAGCGAACAACCTCCAACCAAGCACAACTCCAAAACATAGCGTTGGAAATTAACAATGGAATGACATTGGACGTTCGTTTTTCTATCAAATGGAATTACCTTTACCGAAATTCCATTTTGATACATGAAAACCATTATCGTAGCTACTGACTTTTCTAAGGAAGCCGAGAATGCCGTGGACTATGCAGCAGCATTAATCCAACAAATAGGGGGCAAAATTGTACTTTTCAATCTATACGTACCATCTATCCACGTCTCCAATGCGCGGCTTTCTCCGCAAGCTTTTGATCAATCCGCTAACCGCACCAAGGAACGGTTGGCCAGCCGCGCTGCGGCATTGAGCGACGCCTATGCTATTCCAGTATTGAGTTACCTTAGCGTGATGGGTGACATGGGCGAGGAAATTGAGCACCTCTTTGCCACCTATGATGCCAGCTTACTGGTCATGGGAATGGCGGCAAAGTCGTTGGAGCAGGATTTGCTTGGAAACACGACGACGGCATTGATTCATCAGTTTAAGTTTCCGGTATTGGCTGTTCCATACGGGGCAAAATTTAAGGGTGTCGATCGGATCCTGTTTGCCTGCGACAACCTGCAGGGAGTCCATCAGGTGATCTTACAGGAGGTCAAAACGTTGGCTTTGGGCATGAAGGCATCGGTGGAGATTTTTCACGTGAATAATCAAATCCGGAGGATTCAGGACGAAGGTATCGACGATCAAACAATAGCTGCCTTCGGGGAAGGGTTGGAAGGCGTGACGTATTATTATAAGGATGTAGCGTCCAATGCGGTAATCAAAGCCATACAAAACGAATTGATTAATATCAATGCCGACCTACTCATTATGTTGCCAAATAAATACGGTTTCTGGGGCTCGCTTATCCACCGGAGCAAGACACGCATTATGGCGTCTGGTTTGTCGATAGCGCTGCTTTCCATTCCCTTGACCCTTGCCAGCAGGAAGGAAAGAACCGACGCTTAATTCCGGATAGCGGCAATCACTTTGTCAATATCGCGCTCACCGTCCCAATGGTCTTTCAGCTGGCCGTTATTTCCGTATATATATACGGCCGGGTACTGTGACGGAATATGAAATTTGTTGATGAAATCTGCGTTGCGGTCATATAACAATTCTACATTGGCCTTTCCCACCAAGGGTTTTGCATGGGTTTCCAGAAAGGACGCCATCAAGGCCGGATCGTTCATGGATACAAAGTAAAAATTTGCATCTTTCACTTGATCATAACGTTCGCCAATATGCTTTGCTTCATGCTGGCAGTGGCCACAGGTTGGATCGAACAGGATAAAGACGATATTCCCCTTCTTGGCGAGATCTTGCTTAGTGAAGCGGATGCCGCTACGGAGCATATAAAACGTAAAGTCGGGAATGGTCTGTGCGGGCTGGGGCGAAGCGGATGGCGTAGCCGGTTGCGGGGCGGCCGATACCGGATTGACGTCGGTTGCATGTGCCGCAGCGGAGGCGGCAGCTTGGGTATCTTCTGTTTGCGCTTCAATCGGCTTGGTGCTGTTTCCGCATGAAAGCATAGCCAGCAATAACAGTGTTCCAGTTAATGTCATCATGGTATTCTTCGTCGTAGTCATAGCAGCAAAGGTAAGGATTATCCGTCCAGTTTGCGAACCAAAAGCTGACAAGTGTACCGGTCTTTCAGTTCCATGATAATCGCTTTGTTGACCAGTACCCGATCTATCGTTTCTTGGTTATAGTGGCGAATGGTAATCAGTTCCAATCCGTTCTGGCATTGTACTTCATATCGGGCTTTGAGATCATGCAACAGCATGTTGACATTGTCTCCCGTGTCATCCACACTTACCGAGAAATTCACGGCACTGTTGTGCATCATGTTGACTTTGATTTTGTGTTGATGGAAGCGGCTGAAGATATCGCTCAAATTGTCTTCAACAATGAATGAAAAGTCCTTCGGAAGTATGGAAATCAACACCTGGTTGACCTTAAAAATAAATGATGGTACGGGCAGCGGGCCGTCAGTCCCACATATCTGTGTGCCTCCGTTTTCAATGTCTATGAACGACTTGACATAAAGTGGTATATTCTTGTTTTGTAACGGCTTGATGGTCTTTGGATGGATAACGGTGGCTCCGTAATAAGTCAATTCAATGGCGTCCAGGTAAGAAAGCTCGGGGATTAACTGCGTTTCGTCGAACCATTTGGGATCTGCGTTTAGTACACCTGGTACATCTTTCCAGATCGTTACACTTTCGGCCTCGAGACTCGCTGCAAAAATGGCCGCTGAATAATCCGACCCTTCCCGTCCCAACGTGGTCGTGAAGTTTTCCGAAGTTGAGCCGATAAAACCTTGCGTAACAGCAAGCTGGTTTTCAAGCAACTGTGGAAGGTCCCGTTGGACGCGTTCTCTGGTGACGTGCCAGTCTACTTTCCCTTCGCGATGCGTGTTGTCTGTAGCGATGTAGTCACGGGCATCCAGCCATTTGTTTGCTATCCCGATGTGATTTAAATAGTGGCTGACGATGGTGGTAGAAACAAGCTCGCCTACCGACACGATCTGGTCATATAGGTAATCATATGGATCCGCCGGTGCTTCTTCCAATATCCATTCGATCTCCACAAAACGATTGGAGACCTCATTGTAGACCGGATGACTGGTGTCGGTAAACAAGGCCCGCACAATCGAAGCATGATATTGCTTCGCTTGTTCCAACAGGCCGAATGTGTCGTCTTGTTTGTTGAAATAACTTAAGGTTAATTGCTCCAGCAGGTTCGTGGTCTTACCCATGGCGGAGACGACAATAAGCAGCTTGCTCGGTTGATAAGCGGCGACGATGCGGCCCAAGTTTACTACACCTTCGGCGTCTTTGACAGATGCGCCTCCAAATTTGAATACTTGCATTTAAGGTTAATGATTTTGCATGTTTAATTCAGCGATGATACGCTTCGCCCGGTTGGTGAGAAGGCGTTCGATTTCACGATAGGGGACGCGCAATTCCGTTTGACCATCCACGTAAGGCTTAATCTCATAGATATTGTAGAGAAACAGCATGCTGTCCCGCTCTAAGGCAAAGTTATCGGGCAGGCTGAAGCGTCCTTGATCAAAAAAATACCGGTCTTCAAGCGATTGGTTGACGTCCAGGTTTTCCTGTTTTCTGAAATAACGTTCGGCTACCGCGGCCAATTCGTTTTGGAAAGTTTTGGCCACAACATCATCCAATCCCAGAAATGAGCGGTCTGTGAGGTCATAATGAACAAAGACGGTAGCATAATTGCCGTGGGCACCACCTGTATAACTAGAAGCATTGATTATCAGTTCTAAGTACGACGGTGTGATCCGGTACACTTTGGCATGCGATTCGGAAGTCCATACCCGGGGGAAGGGATCGGAGGCATGAAAATCGTCAAATTCACTGATGAACGTTTGAGCAGCCCCCTCTACGGTGGCCGTGTCGCTCCCTAAGACCGCTGCCAGGACGAAGCGGTTGACGACGGAGTCCTGAAACCTGGGATAGGACACGGTGAAATACGTTGTATCCGTTGTTTCACTGGTCTTGACCAGGTTCGAACTGTATTTTATGTAGTGTTCGTATTCGTATTCCAGCGTGTCGGAAGCGGCACTATTGGCTGTCGTTCCCTTCGTATCCGTATGGTTCTGGCATGCACTCAACAGCACTGTGCTGAGTAGATATAAGTTACGTAGCTTCATTGATTTTGCCATTATTATTGTTTACTTCCAGTGACACATTGACCCATTCTCCATCAAAAGACGCACCATATTTTTTATAGAAATTGATGGCGGGTTCATTCCATTCTAGTACTTGCCATACCATACCGCAATATTGCCGTGCGCGGCATAGTTCTCTGGTCGCATCAAACAATAACCCGCCGATACCCTTGCCACGCATCTGCGCCGTGACGATGATGTCTTCAAGATAAAGTCGGCGGCCTTTCCAGGTAGAATAACGGACATAGAAAAGCGACATGCCCACCAATTGCCCCGCCACATCGGCTACAAACGCTTCCCATACGGGCACGTCACCAAAGCCGGCATCGATAAATTCCTCCATACTTACGGTCACCTCGTCCGGAGCGTTTTCGTAAGCTGCCAGCTCCTTGATGAGCTCCAGCATCTGCGGGCAGTCAGCAGCGTTGGCTTTGCGTATCGTGATGTTCATTTTATTTGCCTGCTTCCCTGCCATTCATCACCGGTTACCGAAGATTGTACTTCCTAACCGCACCATGGTGCTGCCTTGCTCAATTGCAAGTTTGTAGTCAGCCGACATGCCCATCGAAAGGGTATCAAAGTGCGCGTCGTCTTTAAAAAAGCTTACCTTTATGCCGTCAAACAAAGACTTTAGCTCATGGAATTCTTCTTTGATTTCCTTCTGATTGGGCGTATTTGTAGCGATGCCCATCAACCCTTTAATCCGTATATGCGTTAATTGCGCAAATTCCGTCGATCGCAATAACTCGATGAGCTCCACGTGGTCAAGCCCAAATTTAGTGTCTTCCGTTGCGATATGTACCTGCAAGAGACAGCCAATGGTACGGTTATATTTTTGAGCCTGCTTGTTTATCTCCTTCAAAAGCTTCAGGCTGTCTACGGAGTGAATCAAGGTAATGAAAGGCGCTACATATTTCACCTTGTTGCTTTGTAGATGGCCAATAAGATGCCACTCAATATCTTTGGGCAGCACATCATATTTTGCAACGAGCTCTTGTACCATGTTTTCGCCGAAAGCCCGTTGCCCCGCATGGTAGGCTGTCAATATTTCTTCAGGTGTTTTGGTTTTTGAAACGGCGACGAGTGCCACATCTAACCGTTTGAGTTCTTCTTGAATCGTTTTTATCTGGTCAGCGATATCCATGAATCCGGCTTTATTTTTGTTTCTGTTAGCTATCTTTAACGTTTTCCCTCAATGGTTGACGGGTGATTGGCAAATTGCTTTTCATTGGCAATTTGTCTAAGTTTGCACAAAACTACAAAACCCGTGGGTTTCCACCAAAAGGGAGGTTGAAGGGGATAGAATAAAAAGAATGCAACGGCTGCTTACCGGAATTACGATTTTGTTTTTGTGCATCTCCTGCGGGGAGAAAATCCCGGATGGAATCATTCCGTCTAAAAGGATGCCCGATGTACTGTTGGATGTACATTTGGCGGATGGGCAGTTGATGGCCATGCCAATTGATTCAGCGCGTGCCTATCGCGACTCCTATTACCAAGCGATTTTCGACCGGTGGGGAATCGATTCAGCCGTGTTTAGACGGAGTGTTGAATATTATTCGACGCGGCCGCGTATAATGAATGAGCTTTATATAACGGTAGAAAAAAGATTGGAAGCACTTAACCTTGCTGAACAGAAGGCGGTGGAAGAAAAGTACAACCTGCAGCGGCGGGCAGATTCAATCATTAATGTCAGGCGATTGGATAGCTTGCAACGAATAGCCTCAGACTCACTGGATTTTAAACGCAAGCGCTTTCTGCTTTTCCTTCACGCTCCGGACAGTATTTATGGAGCACCCCATCCGATCACTCACGAAATGCTCCACGATAGACTATTGGAGTCGATTGGTTTGTCCCAGATGGCCATTGAAGGTCAAAATAAGGTCATGCCACGCGGCGAATCTCCAAGGCCTCCCCAGCCCCAGGCAAAATCAACAGAGGCCTCGCCCGTATTGCGGCCAATTGAAAAGATAAAATGAGCATGATTTACCCAGATAATGCGATCGAGAAGCTTGGTTTTGCCGATATAAAGGCTTTAATCAAAGCAAAATGCCTGAGTGAACCGGGGATGGAGATGGTCAATAAGATATCGCCACAAACGCGATTTGATCAGGTTGATAAGTTTCTAAGACAGGCTCATGAGTTTAAAGAGCTGCTTATTAATGACGCACCACTTCCTGTGGATCACCTCCATCCCATACGACCATTGGCAGAGAAAGCAAGGATTGTCGGTACGTTCTTGGCAGAAGACGAGTTTTTTGCGATATTGCTTTCTCTCAAGACCGTTTTTGCCGTTATCCGGTATTTCAATGAGCGAAGTGGCCAGTATCCCAATCTGGAAGCGTTGTTTGAACACTTGCCCATTGAGAAGAACATCGTGTCAGCGATTGAGCAGGTCATTGACGCAAAAGGCAGGGTCAAGCCTAATGCCTCGCCCATACTCGCTGAAATTATTTCAGGCATTACAAAGGCCGAACAGGAGGCCCGGAAGCGCATCGACCAGGTATTCCGGACGGCGCAGCAAAATGGATGGACGGCAGACGGCAATTTGACTGTTCGCGATGGCCGGTTATGCATTCCCATCCTCGCCGAGAGCAAACGCAAAATAAAGGGCTGGATACACGATGAGTCAGCCACTGGCCAAACGGCTTACATTGAGCCTGAAGAAGTATTTCATCTGAACAATAAGGTGCGAGATCTTGAATTTGACAAGCGGCGCGAGATTGTTCGTATATTAACCGAGCTAACGGATGAATTGCGGCCTCACGTGCCGCTACTGATCGCCTATCACAACCTGTTGAGCAAGGTCGATTTTGTGCGAGCCAAAGCACTGTTTGCCATTGATATCGATGGGCATATGCCCGAATTGGGTAAAGATGCTTCTATTTCCCTTGTTGCTGCGCGGCACCCCCTGCTGTTGTTGACGCTACGCGAAAGCCAGCAATCGGTCGTGCCGCTCAATGTACATATAGACGATCGGCAGCGCATCATTGTCGTGTCGGGGCCGAATGCGGGCGGGAAGTCCGTATGTATGAAAACCATCGGACTATTGCAGTTGATGGTTCAGTCGGGGTTACTCATTCCCGCAGATGCCACTTCCAAAGTAGGTATATTCAAGCAACTGTTTGCAGATATTGGGGATGATCAATCCATTGAAAGCGATCTTAGCACGTATAGTGCTCACCTGTCAAAGATGAAATATTTCTCCGAACACGCTGATGCAAAAACATTGGTACTCATCGATGAGTTTGGCACGGGCACCGATCCGCTTTTCGGCGGACCTATTGCGGAGGCCGTACTGGAAGTGCTCAATCGGAAGAAAGTAAGGGGGGTAGTGACCACCCATTATTCCAACCTAAAGGTTTTCGCCAGTAATACGGAAGGAATCGAAAATGCGTCCATGCTTTTTGACAATGTAGCAATGCGACCACTGTACATTCTGCAAACAGGCAAACCCGGCAGTTCTTACGCCTTCGAAATCGCCCAGAAAATTGGATTGGGCGAAACCATTTTGCAGGCTGCGAGGCAAAAAATAGGCGACCAACAAAAACGTGTGGATACACTATTGGTTGATTTAGAACGCGACAAAAAGGAAGTCTATGAAGCGAAAATTGCTATTGCCCAAAAAGAAAAACAACTCAGCAGGTTAAAGGCGGAGAACGAGCAATTGCAGGCATATCTGGAAGAAAACAAGAAGACAATTATTAGCAAAGCACGGGAAGAAGCGCGCGACATTATCCGGAATGCCAATAAGCTGGTCGAAAATACAATATCAGGCATCAGGGAGAGCCAAGCGGAGAAAACGAAAACCAAGGCGTTGCGCCAACAACTGGATGCAGAATTGCACAAACATACTGAAAGGGCTAACATACAGCCTAAAGCCAAACAAAATCCCGTCGAAGCGGTTGCTATCAAGGTAGGTGATTGGGTGAAGATATTGGGCACGGACAATGAAGCACAGGTGATCAGTATAGCTAAAAATAACGTGGTACTGGCCATGGGCGAATTGCGCACCGTACAGAAGCGGTCAAATGTCATCCGCATAGCCAAGAAGGATGAACCGACACGCTCGCGCCAGCCCCATCAAACCAGGATTGCCGATGACGTGGCCAGTTTCCGGCCTGAGGTCGATGTGCGTGGCATGCGCACGGAAGCAGCACTATACGAAATTGAAAAATTTTTAGATAAAGCGGTAATGATGGGCTTCCCGAGCTTGAAAATCGTGCATGGTAAGGGCGACGGGATTTTGCGCAAGTTTATCCGGGAGTATTTACGCAAGTACGGCGAAGTGACGAGGATGGAGGACGAACACCCGGATAGGGGAGGTGAAGGAATTACATATGCGTATTTAGTCTAACAGCGGGTTCACCGAACACAAAATGGAATTTTTGCCTGAAAATAACGATTTGGTTGCTATTGGAGTTTCCGTACTTTCCGGCAGTTTGGTTGGACTGGAACGGGAATACAAAAACAAGTCCGCGGGTTTTCGTACCATTGTATTGATTTGCCTGGGGGCGACAGCTTTTACCATTGCATCGCGCTATGGTGTGGGTAGCGACGATAGGATTGCAGCAAACATCATTACCGGTATTGGCTTTATCGGCGCCGGGGTAATCTTTAAAGACAAATTTTCCGTCATGGGGCTGACGACAGCAGCGGTAATTTGGATGGTAGCGGGTATTGGTATGGCGGCCGGAATTGGATATTATGGGCTTTCACTCTCGCTGTCGGTCATCACGGTTGTCGTGCTCTCGGTTTTCAATAAAGTGGAAGGGGCCATGGAACGGCTGTTTCTAACCCGTACCCTGTTTATCGTCTTTCAAGACATGGACGTCAACAACCTGGAAGAATTAAAACGACAAATGGACAAGCATCGTATTAAATATGTACGTAAAACGGTCAGCAAGCGGGCGCGCAGGTTGTCCGTAGTGTTTGAACTCACGGCCGACCGGAAGACCTTACAGCAATTTAACAATGAGATGATGAATCTCAGTTATGTGGAGGAATTTTATTATAATTCATAACAGCTAAGCGCGGCGGCTAAAAATGGTGGCTAAATCTGCTCTTTTTGTCAGAGTTTTAATCTTAACAAGCGGACCTCGTCCTATTTTTTATGTGAATTAGCCAAAACTCACGTATTCTGAACGATTTTTCCTGTTTTTATTCTACTTTATTGTTAACATGGATATTTTTGTATGTTATGTTAATATTTTGTTAACATGATTGTGTGCTAAAATTAAGATAGGCTTTTTACTTTTGCTTAAAAATAAAGCAATTAGTTGTTTACCCAAAAACAAATCACATGAAGAAGTCTTTACTTATGACGTCCTTAATGCTGATTGTTATTTCCTTTGTGCATGCACAAGTAACAACCAGTAGTATGACAGGTTCGGTGTCCCAAGTCGGCGGTCAGCCAACGGCTGGTGCCACTGTAAAAGCAACCCACGTGCCAAGTGGTACGGTTTACACGGGTACCTCAACGGAAAGCGGCCGTTTCAACCTCGCAAACATGCGGGTAGGAGGACCATATCGGGTTGAAGTGACGTACGTGGGGCAATCACCGGAGATTTACGAAGATATTTTCCTGCAATTGGGACAGCCTTACGTGTTGAATGTCGTTTTTTCGGATGGCAGTACGACATTGGATGAGGTAACCGTTACGGCCGGGCGTGGCGCATTGATGAATAGTGACCGCACAGGTGCTACAACGACAGTCGGTAGAACCGACATCGATAGGCTACCTTCTATCAACCGAAGTGTTAACGATTTAACCCGCTTGACCCCTCAGGCTAACGGAACAGCAATTGGCGGCGGAAACTATCGGTCAAACAATTTTATGGTGGATGGTGCTAATTTCAATAACCAGTTCGGTATTGGACAGAACGTTCCGGCCGGCGGATCGCCTATCTCACTGGACGCTTTAGAGCAAATCAGCATTAATGTCACTCCTTACGATGTGCGCCAATCAGGCTTTACAGGAGCAGCCATCAATGCGGTTACCCGGTCAGGCAGGAACGATTTTTTTGGCACTGCATTTTATACAGGACGTTCGGATAGACAGCAAGGCGTAAGGATCAATGACGTTACCACTAATATAAATGACTTAAAGATAGAGCAATTTGGGGTTAGCTTAGGGGGGCCAATTATTAAAAACAAGCTGTTTTTCTTTGTAAATGTCGAGCAGAATAAAACCACGGAACCAGGTCCGAATAAGGTGGCAGCCACTCCAGGGGCACCGTTTAATTCGGCGACCAATATAGCACGTCCTACTGCTGAATTTTTGGATGGCGTAAGCCAGTACCTTTTGGATAATTATGGATATCAAACAGGTCCTTATCAAGGGTATTCGAACAAAAGCAACAATGATAAGCTGTTTGCTCGTTTGGATTGGAATATTGCTGAAAACCATAAGTTGAATGTTCGTTACAGCCAAGTGGAGAGCAAGACACCTTTTCAGGTAAGTTCATCTACTTCGAATTCGGGAATTAGCTTTGGTGGATCGACGAATCGGCAAAGTATCAATGCGTTACATTTTGCAAACTCCAACTATTTCCAAGAAGCGAATCTTTATTCCGGTACATTGGAGTATAACGGCAAGTTAGGCAACCTAAATCATTCTCTCCGCGCAAGCTATGTGCACCAAAATGACCCGCGTAGTTCCAACAGCTCGGCATTCCCATTAGTGGATATATTAGATGGCGAAGCCGTACTAACCACATTCGGATATGAGCCCTTCACTTATGGCAACCTAAGGGACGTTGAAACATATACGGTTAACTATGACGCGAGTTTTATTGCCGGTAGTCATAATTTAACGGGAGGCCTGCAATTTGAGACCAGCACGACCAAAAATGGGTTCCAGCGCTTTGGTACGGGCTATTACGTATTCGAATCGTGGGACGATTTCGTTAATAACGAAAAACCAATCAACTATGCACTTACGTTCCCTTTAACAGCGGATGGGTCACAGGCTTTCCCAAGCTTTAAGTTCAATCAATGGTCGTTGTACTTGCAAGATGAGTTTACGGTTAGTAATAAGCTAAAGCTTACAGGCGGTGTTCGTTTGGAACTACCATCATATCCAAATGTGGACGAAGTGCAAACTCACCCGCTGGTGGCACAACTTACGTTCGCAAATGGGGAAACGGTTAACACGGGTGTTCTTCCAAAGGCCAGAGTCATGGTGTCGCCGCGTTTCGGATTCAATTACGATGTGTTGGGGGATCGTTCTTTGCAGTTGCGAGGTGGTTCGGGATTGTTCACAGGGCGTATCCCATTTGTGTGGATTGTCGCCCAATCTGGCGACGCCGGTATGCTTCAGTTTCTACAAACCTACTCGGGTAAGGAAAATACACCTTACTTTGACCCGAACCCAAGAGCACAATATCCATCAACATTGCCAGCTGCCGGAACCTCCATCCCTTCCAGCATATCTGCCATGTCGCCCGACCTTAAATTTCCACAAACGTGGAAATCGAGCTTGGGCGTAGATTACAAATTGCCTTACGGCATTGTCGCTACATTGGAGGGTATCTACAATAAAGATATCCATGGTGTCGTCGCACGCAATGTGAATTTGGCGGATCCTGTTCAAATGAATATCCAAGGGTATCCAGATAATCGGTATATATATCCAGCACCCAACGCCGATAAATATATCAACAAGTTAAATAGCGCAGGGCTGGTTACAGCTGATGCTACTGGGGCATTCCAAACCATTGTGATGGACAATGCGAAAGGTGGTCACTATTGGTCCATCATGGCACAGTTGAATAAGCAGTTCCACAATGGCTTTTCTGCCATGGTGGCCTATACTCGAAGCGGTGCCAGGAACTTCGGTGATGGATCTGGCGACCAGATTATCAACCTATGGTCAATACCCTATCAGAACACCGGGAACCCAAATGCCCCTACTTTGGGTTATACCGATAATGTACTACCAGATCGTATCGTCGGTACCCTTACTTATACAAACAAGTGGATCGGTAATTTGAATACATCGATGACGTTGTTCTACAGCGGATCGCAGCAAGGCAGATATTCCTATTATTATACCAATGACTTTAATAGGGATGGTCAGGTTAACGACCTGATTTACATACCTCGCGACCTGAGTGAAATTGAGTTTGTCGATATACCAGCCGGTGTTTCTGCTTATAGTGGTAATGCTTATACGGCTGCTCAACAAGCTGAGATTTTCATGAATCTATTGGAAAACGATCCATACCTAAGCAAGAACAGGGGCAAATATGCTGAACGGAACGGAGCAATAATGCCTTGGAGGCACCAGTTTGATTTTCGGCTTTCTCAACAGCTGTTTAACGGCATAGGTGGAGTAAACCACTCGCTTGAGTTTTTCTGGGATATCTTTAATGTCGGGAATTTACTCAACCCATCTTGGGGAGTTTACCATATTAATAATAATGGCTTGCTCGTGCCTCAAGGCATGAATTCGTTTAATCCCAACGGTGCAGAAAAGCCGAGGTTTCAATTAGGAGCTGCAAATGGTGATATCATTACTGAGCGTAACCGGTTCAATGAGACGATTACATCGACCTATTACATGCAGTTTGGTCTAAGGTATACGTTCAATTAGGTTGTTGTTTTTGTAGTGGACCTTAAAAAATCGCCTCGTTGAAGTTCTCAACGGGGCGATTTTTTGAATATAGAATACATTTTTGGCCGGTTCGATTCAAAAGCACTTAGTATATCAAACGCACTTAGTATAGTTGTGTCATAAACTGGTTGACGGATATCAAAAACACCGCCTAATCCTGTAGGCGACGCTTTTATATTTGTGAAGACCTCCCGTAAAAGTTATGATAAAACGCATCGGCGCAGGTCCTTTATTCCCGATATAAGTTATAGGTAATGTTAAACTAGGTGGTAATACCAATAAGCCGCCGAATAGCTCTTGACAATAGACTGTCTTTGGGAGCGCATAAATTAAAACGGTCGATTGAATACAGCCGATGAATACAGCCGATTGAACAAAAAAGCACCGCCTGTTCATCAGACGGTGCTTTTAGTTTTATACAGATATGACTAAAGGACTTAAACGGTAGGCCCCTGCGACTTCCCCGCTTCCACTTCAGCCCGGATCTTACTGTGTCGCTTACCATAAAGGAAGTAAATCACGATACCAAGTGCCATCCAGATGGCCAGCCGTTCCCAGCTTTCGATAGGAAGTGAGGCCATCATCGCGATGCACACGATAATACCGAGAATGGGTATAAGCGGTACCAGCGGGGTACGGAAAGGCCGCGGTGCTTCGGGGTTAACCTTTCGCAGCACCATTACTCCGATGCAGACCAACGTAAAAGCAAACAACGTCCCGATACTTACCATGTGGCCCAAATCGGATACCGGCACAAATCCGGTGAAGATGCTGACAAATATCATGAATATGATATTGGTTTTCCAAGGGGTTTGTCTTTTTGATAAGTCGGAAAAGAAGCGGGGAAGCAAGCCATCCTTGCTCATGGTATAGAATACCCGGCTTTGACCAAGCAGCATTACCAAAATCACAGATGTGTATCCGGTCAGGATGGCGATGATTAACGCGGTATTAAGAAACGTATACCCCGTTTTTGCAAAGGCTGTAGCAACTGGCTTTGCGTCACCGGCAAACAATTTGTAGTTTTCCAGGCCGGTCAGCACGTAGGAAAATAATACATACAATACGGTGCAAACCAACAGCGAGCCGATGATGCCAATAGGCATGCCTTTCTGTGGGTTTTTAGCCTCTTGGGCCGCTGTGCTCACCGCATCAAACCCGATGAAAGCGAAGAAAACAACCCCCGCACCGCGCATGATGCCGCTAATGCCAAAATGGCCAAAATAGTCGCTCTTAAAAAACTCAAAGAATCCCAGCTGACCGGACTTGACCAGTTCTTCACCCTCATTCACCGGAATGAACGGCTGGTGGTTGATCGGATCGATGAAACTCCATCCCAATGCGATAAAAATCAACACAACCGCTACCTTCACTACCACGAGAATGTTGTTGACTAGCGACGATTCTTGGGTGCCGCGCATCAACAACAATGAGAGCAGGCATACAATGAAGATGGCTGGAAGGTTGACCACACCACCTTCCCAGGGGCCATGAAGGAAATTGTGCGGAATATGAATCCCAAACTCCAGCAAAAATTGATTGAAATACTGGGACCAACTGGAAGCTACCGTCGCAGCACCTAATGCATACTCAAGCACGAGGTCCCAACCAATGATCCAGGCTACAAACTCGCCCATGGTGGCATATGAATAGGTGTAAGCACTGCCTGCCACTGGAATCATGGCGGCAAATTCCGCATAACAAAGTCCCGCAAACGCGCAGCCTACAGCCGCTACAATAAATGAAAGCGTGACCGCAGGGCCCGCGTTTTCTGCAGCTGTTATCCCGGTAAGGGAAAAAAGACCGGCGCCGATAATGGCACCAACGCCCAATGCTACCAAACCACTACTTGATAATGTCCGTTTAAGTGTACCTTCACCGCTTTCCGCTGCTTCGGCAATTAACGTAGGAATCGATTTTTTAAATAACATACAATTTTTGTTTTGGCAATTCAGGCCATTCCAGCTAGTTGGGGCCAAACCTACAAATTTTTATTTTTAAATAAAGGCTTTTTTTTTCTTACTGCAGCTATGTAATGATTTTGTTGATATCGGCTGTGCTTTTTAATGCAAAAAAGGGATTTGCACTAGCAAATCCCTCTATTTATATAACTTTTCTTATCCCACAAACACGATTTAGTAGATGTAGGGATTGATGGGGCGCGCTTGCGTTTGTTCTGCCTTTGTAAACTCCGTTTCTATGTGCTTTTTCAGATCGACGTTGACATGATTGCCACCGCCATTCACACTGATATGTGGTGCGATGATCAGCGACACAATTGACATCAGCTTGATCAGGATATTCATAGAAGGGCCGGAAGTATCCTTGAATGGGTCGCCCACGGTGTCGCCGGTTACCGAGGCCTTATGCGCATCAGAACCCTTGTATTCAATCTTGCCATTGATTTCTACACCTGCTTCAAACGACTTTTTAGCATTGTCCCATGCACCCCCTGCGTTATTCTGGAACATTCCCAGTAACACGCCGGATACTGTGACACCAGCAAGTAGCCCGCCAAGAATCTCGGCCGAGGAGGTATCTTCGAATACGCCTTTAAAGCCAAACCCTACCAATATTGGCACAATCAGCGCAATTGCACCGGGTAATATCATTTCGCGGATGGAAGCCTTCGTGGATATGGCAACACACTTGTCATACTCGGGCTTCGCCTTATATTCCATGATGCCGGGTATCTCCCGGAACTGCCGCCGCACTTCTTCTACCATCGACATAGCTGCACGGCCCACCGCAGCGATCGCCAACGAAGAGAAAATAAAGGGAATCATCGCACCGATAAAGAGCGCTCCCAATACGGGTGCTTTATATAGGTCGATGGAATCGATGCCCGCAATACCGACAAATGCCGCAAACAAGGCCAGCGCCGTCAACGCCGCCGAGGCAATGGCAAACCCTTTTCCAGTGGCTGCGGTGGTATTACCCACGGCATCCAGTTTATCCGTGCGCTCACGTACTTCTTTCGGCAATCCGCTCATTTCGGCAATGCCCCCGGCATTGTCGGCGATCGGACCGAACGCATCAATAGCCAGTTGCATAGCGGTAGTTGCCATCATGCCGGCGGCAGCGATGGCTACACCATATAAGCCTGCAAAGGCATACGATGTAATGATGCCGGCGGCCAGGATAATGGTAGGGACTGCAGTTGATTCCATGCCGACGGAAAGGCCGCCGATAATGTTGGTGGCATGCCCTGTAGATGATTGTTTGACAATGGATCCGACCGGACGCTTGCCCATAGCGGTATAATATTCAGTAACAATACTCATCAGTGCTCCCACGATGAGGCCCACGACGATGGCAAAGAAAACATCCAGAGAAGTAAAGGATACGCCGCGCAGCGCCAATTGATCGGGTAGCAACCAACCGACCACGAAGTATGATGCCAAGGCTGTAAACAAGATAGAAGACCAGTTTCCGAGATTCAGCGCCTGCTGCACATTGCCTTGATCATCGTTGACTTTTACCAGTGCCGCACCAACAATCGAGAAAATCAGTCCCAAGCCAGCGATGAGGATAGGCAGCAGCACTGGAGCTATACCGCCGAAACTATCGGCCGACACAATTTCCCGTCCTAAAACCATGGTGGCTAGTATGGTGGCTACATATGAGCCGAAAAGATCGGCGCCCATACCGGCAACGTCTCCCACATTGTCACCCACGTTGTCCGCAATGGTTGCGGGATTGCGTACATCATCCTCTGGGATTCCGGCTTCAACCTTTCCGACCAGGTCGGCCCCCACATCGGCAGCCTTCGTATAAATGCCGCCGCCTACGCGGGCAAATAACGCAATGGATTCGGCTCCAAGCGAGAAACCGGCCAACACCTCCAGCGCTTTTTCCATTTCAAGGCCGTTGACGCTGGCGCCAGTGCTCACGACGTAAATCTGATAAAAAACGATAAATAAAGCCCCCATACCCAAAACCGCCAGACCTGCAACCCCGAGCCCCATTACAGTACCGCCCGTGAAGGAAACCTTGAGGGCTTTCGCAAGGCCGCTTCTCGCGGCTTGTGTGGTTCGGACATTGGCCTTCGTGGCGATGTTCATGCCGATATAGCCCGCGAATGCCGATGTAACCGCACCGATGACGAATGAGACTGCAATAACCCAACTGGAGGTCTCCACCAAGGTGCCGGACCATGCTAACAAAATGGCCGCTATCACCACAAAATAGGAGAGTACTTTCCATTCTGCTTTTAGAAAAGCCATTGCACCTTCGGCGATATGGCCGGCCAACGAGCGCATATTTTCGTCACCGGCATCCTGTCGGCTTACCCATGCTGACTTGACAATCATCACAATGATGCCTACCAAACCCAATAGTGGAATCAGGTAAATCAGATTTGCTTGTAAAAATTCCATTTATAATCGATTATTGTTTACAAAACGTTTCATTGTTAAATAGGTTTCAACAAAGAGTCGCCAAAAATAAGATGCTTATTGCAATAATCAAATTTATTTATATGAATTAGTCAATTTTACCTGCTCTCGTGTCACTAACTTAATTGGAGCATAACCTAATGAATATCACACGCAATATCCACTTTCGTCATAGCACTTATCGCCGGCGTGGTATTTCCCGGTTCATTTCGGTAATGTCTACGTCGTCTTGGTGATTACCCAATAGGTGCTTACAGAAATAATCGCCCATCTTCCAGAAGAAATACTCGGTCATGTCACCAAAGCCGTGACGCTGCCCGGGCAGTAAAAGGAAATCAAAGCGTTTATTGGCTTTGATGAGCGCTTCAGCCATGCGGATGGTGTTGGCAGGATGTACGTTGTTGTCGATATCCCCTGTGGCCAGCAATAGGCGCCCCTTGAGGTTTTTGGCCAGCTCGGTGTTTTTCTCGATCGCGTAGGAAAACGTTGTATCTCCCTTGGCAGATATGCGTTCGGTCACGCCATGATGCCGCTCGCTCCACCACCGGTTGTAAATATTGTTTTCGTGGTTGCCTGCACCCGAAACAGCTACCTTGAAAAGATCCGGGTAAACCAGCATGGCCGCAGTGGACATGAACCCGCCGCCGGAATGCCCAGTAATGCCCACCCGGTTGATGTCGATGAATGGATGACGGTCAGCCAACTGCTCAGCCGCCGCTTTTTTGTCGGCTAAACCATAGTCGCGCAAATTGCCATAGCCATAGGTGTGATACCATTTTGATCGGGCAGGATGTCCGCCCCGGTTGCCTACAGTTATGACTACAAAGCCAAATTGCGCCAAACGGTCTATACGGTCCATGCTTCGCCCAAAGGCTTTGTTTACCGACTCGGTTTGCGGACCCGGATACACGTATTCAATAAGGGGGTAGGTTTGGGTCGAGTCAAAGTCAAACGGTTTATACATCACGCCATATAAATCCGTGATACCATCATCAGCCTTGACTTTGAAGGGCTCGGGAAATTTATATCCCGCGGCAAATAGCTGCGACAAATCGGCTGTTTCCAACTTCAGGATTTGCTGTCCAGCATTATTGTAAAGAGCTGATTCCGGAGTAGTATTCACCCGAGAATAATTGTTTACAAAAAATTGGCTGTTTTCGTCCATGAGGGCCTGATGGTCGAAGTTGCCGGCATTTAGCAATTTCATTCCGCTACCATTCAGGTTTATACTGTACAAATGTTGATAGTAGGGGTCTTCGTTTGCCTCACGGCCGTTGGCTACGAAGTATAAGGTGCGAGTTTTTTCATCCAATCCGGTGATTTCCGAACAATAAAACTCGCCGGAAGTAATCTGGTTTTTTAGGTTCCCGTTGCCGTCATATAGGTAATAATGTCCCCAACCGTCGCGTTCTGACCACACCACAAATTCCGGTCCGTTGCCAACCAATTCCGGTGGCTGTACGTCCAGGTAGGTGTTTGATCGTTCTTCGATAAGTATCTTTACGCTTCCATCAATGGCGGCGGTACCGATATCAATGCGTTTGAGATCACGGCTACTCCGGGAAAAGAAAAATTGTTCATTGGTACCTAACCAGGTATTCACACGGATGTCGTCCGGACGGTTGTTGCGGGGTTGACGCTTGGTGTATACCGCGAGTGTTTGGTTTTTAAATGCTGCCACGTCAATGCGGCGGGGCTTCTTGGTGGCAAACTCAAAGAGGTGAAGTTCCTGTTCCGTACTGTCCGGCTCACCGGGCATTTGGTATTTGTAGGTTTCCAGCGTAGGACGCTTGCTCCCTACGTTGTTGATAACCCAAAGGGAGTTGAGATGGCGGTTGTCCTTACGGGTCACGAGGAAATAGCGCCCATCGGGTGACCAGATGATACCGGCGCGCCGGCGTTGGTTTTTCTCATCTTCGTCTTTCTTTTCATCGCCGGTGGTGACGCTGCGGTCATCCCCACCCCAAGCATAATATTGAATTCCATCTGTAGTAATCTGGTGTTCTACGATGGTGCTGTCTTTCTCATCTTTTCGGGCTTTTTCGTAATTTTCGCGGTCCATCCAGTACAGGTTGTAGTTTTTGGCAAACACTACAGCGTTGGTATCCGGCGAGAAGGACGCCCAGGAAAGGTGCGGCTTGGGCTTCAACGAATCGGCCAGCTCGACCAATTGCCGGGTTTGTAAGTCATATTCGAGGTAAAACACTTTTTTCTTGAGGGAATCCGTTTTATTGGTACTTTTCTCACGTTCTTCTTTGGTTTTCAATGTGTCTTTGGTACTGTTTACTTCAAAGCGGATGCGGCGCTCGTCCTCCGTAAATTTCAGGTTTCGGATATCGATATGCTGCGCATCGAAAGGATCTTTGACTATTCGTGTCAGCTGAGCGGCAAGCTGTGCATTATCAAAAAGAACGTCTTTCTTTCGGGCAGAGGGATCCACGATATACCAATTTTTTCCTTGGGACGTTTCATATACATACCAAAAGCGGTTGGAGTTTTTCAGCCAGTTGGGGCTTACAGAAGTGGAAAAAATCAAGCGCCTCAGCTTGTCTGGTGAGAATCGGGCGGCGAGCTGGTAGTTTGCCTTTACTTGTTCACGGTTTTCTTGTGCGATTCCTACGTTTACTACCAAAAACATGAAGAATACCAAGTTGTATTTTCTGTACATAGGGGTTAAGGAAAAGTATTACATTATTTGCAGGCGCAAATTATCAGTTTTTGATCGATATCTTTAGGTTTAAGATTGTAATATTCGCGTTAACCCGGTTGGAACAGCATTGTTGGCGGTGAAATAGCAAGTTAACATAGATTGAACGGCCAACGGAAAGGCCGCTCAATCTATATCAATGCTTTTGCTGGCGCTAATTACCTATCGTCCACAAATAGATAGTGTCACTACCTACTTCTATCGTCTTCTCGGCCGGCCAATCGCCCATATCGAAGTCGTGCGATACGATACGGCTGCCCGGTTTCAATTCTTTCTGCAGCTTTGGCCTAAGCTTTAGGTTGACCGACGGCAGGAGGTACATGGTTACGACGTTTGCTTTGCTGAAATCGAAATCAAACAAGTTTCCTTCGACAAACCGCACTTTGTCTGTGACGCCTGCCGCTTTGGCATTTGCATTCGCTTCTTTGATGCGTTGCGGATTAAGGTCTACGCCAACTCCGGTGGCACCAAATTTCTGGGCAGCTGTGATGACTATCCGTCCATCACCACATCCCAGATCATAGACGACGTCACCGGGCTTGACACCGGCAAGTTTGAGCATCTCTTCTACCGTCTCTTGTTTGGTGGGTACATACGGTACATCCAGATCAGGTTGTTGGGCGTACGCACCCGAGCATACGGCAACAAACAGAACCATCAGCCAATTTTTGAGTGTGTTCATTGTGTTCATTTTTAATTGTTATACCTAAAGTTAATTGCGTTGCATCATGTCTGCGGTATTACTGATAACTACCGAACTGTGAAGAAAAACAACATACCCAGCAACAGTACGGCTACCCCCACTAACGCGCCGATGCCCGTATAGGCTAAGCTTGAGTAAAGCAAATAAGCACACGAACCGCAGAATATGAGCGGCGTTACCGGATAGAACGGTACGCTGAATGGGCGGACAACACCGGGTTCTTTCGCGCGCAGAACAAACAGGGCTACGCCGGTAGCAAGGAAAAAGAACCAGAATACCGGCGCGGTAAAGTCTACCATCGACTGGAAGCCATCGCGCGTAAGAGCGCCCAGCACTATCAAAGCGAGCGCGATCATGCCCTGCAATATCAGGGCATTTACCGGTGACGACGTCTTGCTGTTCCATTTGCCTAAGCGGCCAAAGACCTCAAAATCCCGCCCCAGCGCATAATTAGTGCGGGCGCCCGTAAAGATGGTGGCATTGATGGACGTAAGTGCAGCCATAGCCACAATTACGCCGATAAGCAATACACCCGGTTCACCCAACGTAACACGCATTAAGTCGATACCCACCGCTTCGGAAGCGGCTATCCGCTCGATGCCGAGCGCGTGTAAAAACGCCCAATTGATAAGCAGATAAATCGCTGTAATGGCTAAAATGCTGATGACCAGCACTTGCACCATTTTCCGACTCCCGGCTTTCAGTTCGGCGGAAATATAGCCTGCCTCGTTCCAGCCGCCGAAAGTAAGCAGCACAAATACCATCGCCAGCCCGATTGCCGACGAGTTGTCTAAGGATGTGACTGGCAGCGCAGATAAGGCAGTAGGGGAAGGGCTGATAAAAAAGCCGACAACGATCACGCATAATATGCCGATAAACTCAAAGGCGAACAGCAGTTTCTGCATACCCGTGCCGAAATTTACCCCGAGTATATTGATGAGCGTAAGCGTCGTCACCACCAGCGCCGCAAAAATCGCTGACGAATAGCTGCCAATCGGGTAGAGCTGCGAAAGGTAATCACCGATAATATAAGCGAGTAGTGCTATGGATCCGGTTTGTATTATACTTAGCCTTGCCCAAGCAAATAAGAAGGCAAAACGTTTGCCAAATGCCCGCATCAGGAAATGGTAGTCGCCTCCGGTATTCGGAAATGTGGTGCTCAGCTCCGCATAGCAAAGGGCGCCGATGAGCGACACCAGTCCGCCGAGTAGCCACACGGAAAGAAACAATTCGGGGCTGCCCGTGTTAGCCGCAACAATCGATGGGGTACGGAAAATCCCTGCGCCCACCACGATGCCTACGATAATCGTGATGGCGTCAATAATCCGGATTAAAGGTCGAGGGTTTTTATCTTCTTGGACTTCGGAATATGGCAACGTTGGTGTCGCTTGGCCATTTTTGGATGTTGTCGTGAAGGCGTTGACCACCTTGCTTTCCTCTTTCATATAACGGTCGTTACGATTGGTGTACGGTTTATATACAAACGGATACCTGCTTTGTTTCCAAAGGTCCTGTAATATTTTTGTGAGGTAACCTTCGGCCTACGCTCGGTTATCGGTCACGAGCCTCCTTCACCGAAAAAGCCGTCGTGAAAGTTCACCAAAAACAGCTCTTTGGTTGCGCGGGTGCAGGCGGTATAGAGCCAACGTAAAAACTCCACGTCGAGCTGTTCGTCGGTGAGATAGCCTTGGTCTACGAAGACCGCCTGCCATTGTCCGCCTTGCGCTTTGTGGCAGGTGATGGCCATCGCAAACTTGATTTGCAGGGCATTATAATACGGATCCGCTTTTAGCGCGGCCATCCGTTCCTTTTTGTCGGGGATGTCTATGTAATCCTGCATCACGGCGTCAAACAGGCGCTGTTGATCGGCCTGCGATAAGCTGGGAGAATCCGTGTGCAGCGTATCAAGCATTACCCGGCAATCGATGGGTTCGATTTCGTCAGTATCGATAAAGGCCAAACTCACGTCGGCGAAACGGAAGCCGTGCTGTTCGTGGACATTGCGTACCCTGCGTACTTGTGCCATGTCGCCGTTTGCAATAAAACCTGTCCGATTCGAATCAGCCGAAAGCCAATAGTAGTTGTTACGTACTACCATGATGTAGTCGCCACCGGTCAGCTCCTCATCCCTAAACAGAATGCGGTGACGGATATTTTGATTATAGCTGTTAGCATTCTTATTCGAACGGCAGATAACCATGGTATTCTCCAGGCCGTATTTATCATAGGCATAGTGCAAGCCATCGATAAGCCGTTCGCCTGTCATCCGGTAGATATCGCCGTAACCTGCTACACGGATGCGTGGAAAAGTAATGGCTGCATGGTTTGTAGCCGATTGGATTTGCTGGCGTATAGCTGTCGCATTGTGAAGGATGCCCGAATGCTTTTCCTGCCGTACTACCTCCGTAAGCTCAAAGGTGAATACTTGCATACCAAACGTGCCGGCAAGCCATTGCGCGTCGAGTGCGGGGCTTTGCAAAAGCCCCACCGGCGGAAGCTGGGCCGTGTCGCCGACAAACATCAAGCAGCAGTTTTGACCGCTATTTACATAGTCTACTAGATCCTCCAGAAGACTTTTGCTGTTAAAGGAAAAACGTTCGTTGGATATCATCGATGCTTCATCCACGATAAAAAGCGTATCCGTATGCGGATTATTAGCTAGCCCGAAAGCCATGTCGGGAGACAGGGCCACCTTTTTGCGGTATATCTTCTTGTGGATGGTGGAAGCCTTTTTGCCGGAATAGCTGCGCATTACTTTGGCTGCCCTCCCCGTGGGGGCCAAAAGGACCGTGCGCATTTGTAAAACGGGGAGTGCATTCACCAGTGTGCTGATGATGGTGGTCTTTCCCGTACCTGCGTACCCCTTAAGGACGAAACATGAATGATGACCAGCCTGCCCCAGAAAAATAGCTAACCTTTGGAATGCTTCATACTGCTGTCCGGTAGGCTGTAAGGGGAAACGGCTGTAAAGTAATTCAGCAATCTGCACGACCAAAGGTAGCCAAAAGTTTGTTCAAAATGATTTATCTAAGTAAGTTTGTCGCGACATATAAACGGTGATGACATATATTTCCGCAGATTTTGACCAACAACATGCCGCCGAGTACACTTTATTGGCGAGAATAGGACATGAAGAGAATGCCTTGGCTGTGTTAGACAATGCCGGACAACTGAAAGTCATTACCGCTTATGACCCGCGCCATACCAAGCAAGAGGTGGCTGATTTACTGAATCTCAATTTCGGGCGTGTGAAGTTGGCTGTGCCCGATGGTTCATATTCGTTTGTACCTGGCGAGGCATTTCGTGAAAGTGCTCTCGATATATACCGTCGGTACTTGCCCGGTGACGGCCTTGCCGATACCGTGATATCCAGTTTGCCCGCGCTTGGTATTACGTTGCTTCATCATGTCAACCAATTGGGCTTGGAACCGTTTGTCGGACGGTTTTCTCATCTGGGCATTTATCCTGTGGTCCAACCGTTGCTGGCGGCGGTGGTGGGGCATGCGCGGCAGACGGCGGGCCCATTCGTCAGCATCAACAAACAAGCTTCCTGCGTCAATATCGCTGTGCTTGATTCGGGAAAGTTTATTTATGCCAATGATTTTGAAGTCTTCGGTCCGGACGACCTAAATTACTACCTGCTCGCAGTATTAACAAATGGTGAGCTGATCGGTAAGCAGCCCGTTTGTTGTTTGTCCGGCGATATTGCGGAAGACGGCGAATTTCATCGACGGGTGACAAAATACAGTGAACATGTGGTATTTGCCGACAGCGGGCAGCTTACTGGGGTAAGCCTACCCCAGGCATTGCAGTTGGAGCAACATCAATACCTTACGCTTTTAGGGCTATATCTATGCGAATAATCGGGGGCAGTCACGGCGGACTGCGATTACATCCTCCATCCACTTTGCCTGTACGGCCCACTACGGACATGGCCAAGGAAGCACTATTCAATGTACTGGAAAACCGGATAGACTTCAGTGGACTGGGCGCGTTGGATCTTTTTTCAGGAACAGGAAATATCACATTCGAGTTCGCTTCCCGCGGTGTAGCCCGTGTTGTGGCGGTAGATGCCCATTTCAAATGCATCCAGTATATCAATACCGTCGCCAAGAAATTGAACATGACCGCTATAAAAGCGGTAAAGGCCGATGCCCTCAAATTTATACCATCTTGCAAAGACCAATTTGACTTGGTATTCGCGGATCCGCCATATGACCTGCCGCAATTGCCGCAAATTCCCAATCTTGTGTTCGCCGCTGGCTTATTAAAACCGGGCGCTTGGCTAATTTTAGAACATGCATCTACACGGAAGCTTGAAACCAGTCCACATTGGGTAGAAACACGCAAATACGGATATTCATCGTTTTCGTTTTATCGACTTTAGTACCGCTTCTGGAACGAATTGGCTAATGTCCCCACCGTTTATGATGATCTCGCGGATAATCGTCGAAGAAATGTGAGACAGCCCGCTACTGCTTACCAGAAACACCGTCTCAATATCCGGAGCAAGCACCGTATTGTTGAGCGCGATGGCCTTTTCAAATTCAAAATCACCGGCATTGCGCATACCGCGCAGAATATAATACGCACCGACCTTGCGGCAAAAATCTACCGTAAGCCCGTCAAACTGTACGACCTCCACACAGTCTCCATGTGATGAAAATACTTCCTGCGTGATAGCCAGGCGCTCGTCATGATTGAAATAGCCTTTTTTTGTCGTGTTCGTTCCAATAGCCACATAAATTTTGTCGAAAAGCCGCCGGCCCCTTACGACAATATCCACATGTGCATTCGTTATGGGATCAAAAGATCCGGGAAAAACCGCAGTCTTCATGTGTAGTTCTTTTTAAAGGTATTACATGGTACTTT
Organism: Parapedobacter sp. ISTM3; assembly: GCF_016533505.1. Classification (NCBI taxonomy): domain Bacteria; kingdom Pseudomonadati; phylum Bacteroidota; class Sphingobacteriia; order Sphingobacteriales; family Sphingobacteriaceae; genus Parapedobacter; species Parapedobacter sp. ISTM3. The sequence goes on from NZ_JAENGN010000006.1 coordinate 86,045, forward strand.
TTAAAGGTATTACATGGTAAATGATATCAATTGGGCGTAATCGTATTCAAAATGTCCTCAATAAGCGGATAGGTATTTTTCCTTATTTTATTGAATTTATCCCGTCCCAGCCATATCGCCTCGGTAATGTCCTCTTCCAGCTGGGGTTTTAGTTTTGGAACTTTGTTGACTCCCATTTCATACCAGTTTGTCTTTTTCAATACCAATTCGCCTTTCAGCATGTAAGCATGATAAGTGGTCATGACCTTCTGTCCAAGGTAATCGACTTTAATTCCGCACTCCTCTTCTACTTCCCGCACGGCGGCTTGTTTCATTGACTCATCATCATCCACTTTACCCTTAGGCAGGTCCCATTTCCCAAGCCGATGGATGAAAAGGTAGTCCCCTTCGCCATTTTTCACTAATCCACCTGACGCTTTAATTACTTTGATTCTTTTTTTAATGAGGCTCAAAAACTCCTTGGGGTTTTTTATTAGTATGAAATATGTAATAAAAAATTTATTATGCTTTGATTCTTTGAAAAGTTTTTCGAAGTCAAAATCTTGATCGTCAATCGTTTGAAAATTGGGTAAGTCACCGGGGATAAAATCTGCCAAAACGAGGGCCGATTGGTTCATATAAATTTTATAGATTTGCGCCATGAATAATATGAATGAGGTTGCACAAAAAGTTGCCGAATCATTGTTGCAAATTAAAGCAATTAAATTACAACCCAAAAAACCTTTTACATGGGCATCGGGTTGGAAGTCGCCGATTTATTGCGATAACCGGGTAGCTTTATCACACCCGCCTATCCGAACATATATTCGCCAGAAGCTTTCTGAGCTGATACAGGAGGAGTTCGGATCGGTGGAAATGATTTCCGGTGTGGCCACGGCTGGTATTCCGCAGGGGGTGTTGGTTGCACAGGACTTGGGGTTGCCGTTTACATATGTACGCAGTGGATCCAAAGATCACGGCCGGCAAAACCTGATTGAAGGCGAAGTCGTCGGTGGTCAGCGTGTGGTGGTTGTTGAAGATTTAATCTCAACAGGTAAGAGCAGCTTGAGAGCTGTGCAAGCACTGCGCGACGCTGAATGCAACGTTGTCGGCCTGGTATCCATCTTCACGTATGGTTTTGCGGAGGCAGATGCGAATTTCGCAGAAGCAAGGTGCAGGTACGTAAGTCTATGTAATTATGACACCCTTATTGAGGTCGCCGCTAAACACAACTATATTTTAAACAACGATATCGAAATACTCGGACAGTGGCGGAAGAATCCGGGCGAATGGTCACCAACCGAGTAATAAGGCCTATATGACCATTATTCAGAATCAAGTCTCCATCGATAAACCGGTTGCCGAAGTGTATGCTTTTCTGGCGGATTGCAATAACCACGAGCAATTGATGCCTTCATCGGTTTACAGTTGGTCATCCACGCAGGACGAGGCGCAGTTTACTATCCAAAACATGGCTAAGTTGGCGCTCAAGGTGGATAGTCGGCAGGAAAAGAGCGAAGTGGTGCTAGTGCCGTCTGAAAAAGCCCCGTTCGATGTATCTGTGCGTTGGTCTGTCAAGCCACAGGGCGACAACTCGACCGTGGCCAAGCTGGTCATTGAAGCAGACTTACCGGTGATGATGAAGATGTTAGCTGCTTCTCCCTTACAAAAATTGGTGGATGAACAGGTGACCAATCTCCGCAAGGCGCTGCAGAAAGCGGCAATTAAATGAGCAATGAGATATTAGCTTATTGAAAAACCCCGACTCTTTTTCGTTTTAAAGTCGGGGCTTTTTTGATCGCATTGGCAATGCATTATCCGTTGAATTGCTCAGCCACAAAATCCCAATTGACTACGTTCCACCAATTGCTGATATATTCAGGCCTCCGATTTTGATAGTGAAGATAATAGGCATGCTCCCATACATCAAGGCCAAGCAGGGGCTTCCCTTTTAGCTCCGCATCATCCATTAATGGGTTGTCCTGGTTAGGGGTCGAGCCTATTTTTAATGAGCCGTTATCACGTACGAGCCAAGCCCAGCCCGATCCAAAACGGCCGGTTCCAGCCGTAGCAAATTGCTCTTTAAATTGGTCGAGAGATCCGAATGCTCCATTAATGGCATCCAACAGTGCGCCCGTTGGCGCATTGCCGTCTACCGGCGCACGGAGCGATTTCCAAAAAAACGTATGATTCCAGGCACCACCTCCATTATTACGGATTTTTGCGGAGAGGCCCGAGATATTGGCGAAAAGCTCCTCAGGAGTGGTATAAGTTATTTCTTCGGCTTTGATAGCCTCATTAACCGCATTGATGTAAGCCGTATGATGTTTCGTATAATGGATTTCCATTGTACGTGCATCAATGTGGGGCTCCAATGCGTTGTATTCGTAGTCCAAAGGTTCCTGTGAAAATTCCAGTGAGCCGCCCGATTCATCAGATGATTCGCCGGATGAATTGGGTGAACTGCATCCCACCAAAGTATTTAACGGGCTCACGCCCAAAGCAGTGGAAGCAACAGTCAGGCCAATGGTTGTACGTAAAAAATTCCTTCTGTTGGTAGTTGCCATAACGGTTAAGAGATTTGATTTACAGCTTAAATACAACCAAAGGTAAAAATTTGTTTTCTAAATCCCATGGATTTATTGATATGAAACGGACGAATCGATTAATGTGATGGGAAGACTCAGTCACAATCGCCATCAGGACGACATGTGAGGCCTCCCGCCAGGTCAAGTGGTTTGTTGGGGTTTTCCTTCTTCCATGTTTCGAATGCCTTTTCCAGTGTTTCCAAAAATACTTCGGAAGGCTGCGCACCGGAGACGGCATATTTACGATCGAACACAAAAAAGGGTACTCCACGGGCGCCGATATTGCGCGCCTCCTGGATATCCCTGGCCACGTCATATCCATATTGATCGCTGTTCAGCATTGCTGTGATAGCCGCCTGTTCCAGTCCTGCGGATTCCCCCAGAGCCACCAATGTCTCGCGGTCGCTGATATCTTTTCCTTCCGTAAAATGGGCGCGGAATAAGATTTCTTTCATAGCATTGCCCACACCCCGCAATTGGGCCATGTGCAGCAGCCGGTGAGCATCCCACGTATTGGCTACTACCGTCCGCTCAAAGTTCAGCTCAACGCCGGCGTGTTTCGCCATGGCCGCTACCCGAACGGTCATATCCCTCGCCTGTGCAATGGGCAATCCCTTCCGTTCGGCGAGGTAATGGTAGGTATCGGTGTAAATAGTATCTTTGGGTAGGTCGGGGTCCAACTGAAAGCTCTTCCACTCCAGTCTCACGGCTTGGCGCCCGCTAAACCGCGCAAGCGCGGCTTCAAAGTGATGTTTGCCGATATAACAAAATGGACAAGCGATGTCCGACCATACTTCGATTTTCATCGTTATTATTCCTTAAATAGCGGAGCTATACAATTTGCAAAAATAATTCATCTTTAGGTGAGCGTACTTTCTTTTGGTTGACCAGCCAGTCGTTCTCCGAATCCCGATAACCTAAGGGCAAGATGGTTACGCTTTTGAGTCCCTGTGCGGGCAACTGCAGTAATTCGTCCAAAGCAGCGTTGTCAAAACCTTCCATTGGGGTGGCATCGACGCGGAGTTCCGCCGCGGCCGCGATCGCCAAGCCAAAGGCAATGTAGGCCTGCCGTGCCGCGTGTTCAAAGTTGGCATTGGCAGGTCTGCTAAGATACATGTTTTTTAGCCGATTCTTGTAGTCATCAAACGTATCAGCCGGAAGACCCCGTTCTGCTGCCGTATGACTGAAAACACGGTCAATCCGTTCAGCAGTGTAGTTGTCCCATGCCGCAAAAACCAGCACATGAGACCCATCCACAATTTGACGCTGCCCATAAGCGATTGGCTGGATTTTCTGGCGGAGTTCCGCATTGGTAATTACGATAATTTTAAAAGGTTGCAATCCGGATGATGTTGGAGCAAGGTATGCTGCCTGCAGTATTTTATCCACCTTCTCCTGCGGAACGGGTTGGCCGTTCATCTTCTTCGTGGCGTAACGCCAGTTTAGCGCATCTAATAATTGCATAGTCAGTCCCAAAAACTTGTTTTCGTTGAAATATATACGGATGCAAAGGTAATCAATGTTTAAACACTAATATGGGTGCCAATCGAAAATATACATTGAAATGACCGTCCACTTGGCGGCGCTAACGCTTGGCGAGAAACTGCTTCAACGGTTCGATGAACCGTGCGTAAGCTTCAATATGTGGCAAGTGACCGATATCAGCGATTTCCACGAGTCGCGCGTTTGGAATAGCCTCAGCAGTTTTCTTGCCCAGAAGAGGATAATTGCCCAACGTTTCCTGTACAGCTTTAGGCGCATTGGCCTTACCCAACGCTGTACGGTCGCGTTGTCCGATGATGAGCAGGGTTGGGACCTTGATGTCGCCGAATTCATAGACTACGGGCTGCGTAAAAATCATGTCGTATAACAATGCCGAATTCCAGGCAATGCGCGGATAATCGACATCGTTGGTCCAACCGGCAAGCATATGTACCCAGCGGTCATACTCCGGGCGCCATTGATTGCCGTAGTAGAAGGCAAGTTGGTAACTTTTGATTTTATCATAGGTCTGCTCAAGTTCGCTCTTATACCAGTCATCTACTGTTTGGTAGGGCACCATAGTTTTCCAGTCTTCCAATCCAATTGGGTTTTCCAGAATGAGCGATTGAGTTCGTTCAGGATACATCAACGCAAACCGGGTGGCCAGCATGCCGCCCATGGAGTGACCGAGGATATGAGCTTTGTCGATTTGGAGGTTATCCAGCAACTTTCGTGTATTCAGCGCCAGCAACTGGAAGGAATACTGAATGCGGATTGGTTTCGAAGACTTTCCAAATCCGATTTGGTCTGGCATCACGACCCGATAGCCTTGCTGGGCCAAGTCGGCTGCGGTCTGTTCCCAATACGCACCATTGAAGTTCTTGCCATGGAGCAGCACCATGGTTTCGCCGTTGGGCGCTTTCGGAACTACATCCATATAAGCCATCTTCAGTGTTTCTCCCTGGATTTGCAGCGATATGTAACTCACCGGAAAAGGATATTCGATGGTTTCGAGGTTGGCACCTATGGGCGAATCATTTTGTGCGGCAGCGGGGGCCATTGCGCCCAACACCAATGCGGTTATTCCCCACACGCCATTCATAATTTTAGTATATAGCATAGCCTATTGAATTCCTTGTCAGTTTGCGTAGCGATATAGCAATAAGTGCCCTGCCAGCATGAGCAGCGCGAAACCCACGCCTACTAAGGTAACACCCGTCCACTGAAAATGTTCCCATGCCAGAGAAGCTACAAAAGTGCCCAAAGACCCCCCCACGAAATAGCTGGTCATGTAGACCGTGTTTACCCGGTTGGTAGCTTCGGGATGTTTGGCAAAGATGATCGCTTGATTGGTCAGGTGGATGCCCTGCAGCGCTGCATCAATGAGTAATACACCAATTATCAGCGCTCCATAGCCCGTTGCTCCGGGGATGCCGATAAGCCACCAAGAAATCAAGGTGAGTACTGACAACCCGATGACCAGCTGATTACGGTCTATCCGGTCGATCATCTTGCCGAGAAATGCCGGCACGAGTGCACCCGCTATGCCAAGGATGCCGAACGCACCGGCCACGTCACTGCTTGCATAGAACGGCGGTGCTTCGAGATGGAAGACCAGTGTAGTCCAAAAGGTGGTAAAAATAGCGAAACTGCAAGCCCCCCGCCAGGCGGCAAGCCGTAAGGCGGAATCAGTCCTAAAATAGTGGACGAGCGAACGCATTAGCGAGCCATAGCTACCCTTAAACGATGGCTTCACCTCTGGTAAGGTTTTCATGACCAGTACCCAATAAATAAACATGATGGTAGCGCCAATGAAAAACATGTACCGCCATCCAAGCTGTGCACCAATGAAGCCGCTGATAACACGTGAAGCCAAGACCCCGATAAGCAAGCCGCTCATAACCATCCCGATGGACTTGCTTTTCTCCGCCGGGCTGGACAGCGTAGCAGCTAGTGGTACAAAAAGTTGCGGGATGATGCTGGTAAGGCCGATAAAAAAACTGGCGATGACCAACCACGATAGCGTATAGCTGAATGTAGCCAGCAACAATGACAGCACGATGAATGGAAAAATGGTCAGTATAAGCCGCTTTCGATGAAACATATCAGCGAGTGGGACCAAAAAAAACAGTCCAGCAGCGTAACCGATTTGGGTAACCATCGCCACGCTGCCAGCTTGGGCCTCCGAAACCTGGAAGTCCCGCGCAATCAGGGCAAGCAGCGGTTGGTTGTAGTAATTGTTGGCCACCACGAGACCGGCACCTACCGTCATCAGCCACAGTGTGCGTTTGCTCAATCCGGTCATCAGCGGAACGCTCCCTTTTCTGATTTCATCGTGTTCGTCGTTTGCCAAATCAACAGCCCGGCCAAGTAGATGCTGTGTACAAGTTGTACGGACACAGCGTTCCAGTTTTCGATGAGAGCACTCCCGAAAATCAAGGTGGTCATCACGGTGAGTCCTACCATCAGCGCTTCATTGAACCATCGGCCAGTGAAGAGCCAAATGCCTGTAATGAGTTCCACGAAAACAAGTACATAGCCGAATGCCGAAACCACTGCATATGGTAATGGGGTGCCGGCAAATTGCTCTGCCATGCCTGCGGCAAAAGTTTGCAGCTTCGGCAGGCGAACGAGCCCATGGCCAAAGAATGACATAGCGATAGGTAGTCGGATAAACAAAGCAGCGAATTTGGGATGACTCATGGTAGTCGTTTTTGTGAATGAACAAATATAGGGGGATTTGTTTAAGGACGGATGCAACAATTTTGGGAAAGTATAGTAACTTTGGCACATGTCAGTTACTACCAACACGAGCTTTCGTACGCAGCAATTTATCGAAAGGGAATTGCAATATGGCGCCCATAATTACCACCCTTTGCCTGTCGTTTTGGAAAGGGGGGAGGGCGTCTTTCTATGGGATGTCGACGGCAAACGGTATTATGATTTCCTGTCAGGGTATTCAGCGGTAAATCAAGGGCATTGCCATCCGAAGATCGTCGGCGCATTAATTGAGCAGGCACAAAAGCTAACGCTCACTTCAAGGGCTTTCCACAGTGATTTATTAGGTGAATACGCCCAGTACATTACCACGTATTTCGGGTATGATAAAGTACTGCCCATGAACAGCGGCGTCGAGGCTGTCGAAACTGCATTAAAGCTGGCTCGGCGCTGGGGGTATGACCGGAAAGGTATACCGGTCAATCAGGCTAAGATCGTCGCCGTCGAAGGGAATTTTCATGGCCGGACGCTCAATGTCGTGTCTTTCAGCACCGATCCATCCTCACGCGACGGGTTTGGTCCGTTCATGCCGGGCTACGAAATAGTCCCTTATAATGATTTGGAAGCGTTGGCTGAGGCTTTGAACGATCCCCAGGTTGCAGGGTTCCTGGTAGAGCCCATACAGGGCGAAGCCGGCGTATTTGTGCCGGACGATGGGTACCTGGCGGCCGCTTATGATTTATGTAAGCGGGCAAATGTCTTGTTCATAGGAGATGAAATCCAAACGGGATTGGCACGGACAGGAAAGCTCTTGGCTTGTGACCACGAAAATATCCGTCCAGACATCCTCATTTTAGGTAAAGCGCTCAGTGGTGGCACGTTGCCTATTTCCGCTGTTTTAGCTGATGACGACGTGATGCTGTGCATTAAGGCTGGTGAACATGGCTCTACCTATGGCGGTAACCCATTGGCTTGCAAAGTGGCGATAGCTGCTCTCGAAGTCATCCGGGAAGAAGGACTGGCCGAGAACGCGGCGCAATTGGGTGCTTACTTCCGACAGAGAATACAACAACTCCAGCATCCGTTCATCAAACAAGTCCGGGGTAAAGGACTTCTTAATGCCATTGTTATCGAGCACATTAACCCCGACGCGGCATGGCACCTGTGCCTCGTGTTGAAGGACCAGGGGCTACTGGCCAAGCCCACACATGGCGATAAAATTCGCTTTGCGCCGCCCTTGGTCATCAATAAAACACAATTGGACGATAGCTTGTCTATTATTGAAAAGAGCCTCGCCAAGTTGGCTGATTTAGTATAAAATTGCATCTCGCCCCGACAATGCGTAACTTCGTGCCCAAAATCGTACGATATGCAATATCAGCAATGGCGCGGCAGCGGGAATGAAAAGCGGGAAACGAACCAGCACATATACGGGATACGGGCGGTCATCGAAGCCATAGACAGTGGCAAGGAAATCGAATCGCTCTTCGTTCAACGCGGGTTAGGGGGGGCGCTGTTCCTCGAATTGAAGCAAGTGCTCAAGCAGCAGGGGATCAGCTACCAGCAGGTGCCTGTCGAAAAGCTCAATCGGATGACACGCAAAAACCACCAAGGTGTCATCGCGGTAATCTCGCCAATCACCTACCAACGTACGGAAGACGTCGTACCGATGATATACGAGAAAGGTGAGGTACCCTTGCTGATTATCCTTGACGGTATTACTGATGTACGAAACCTTGGCGCCATAGCGCGCACGGCGGCATGTACGGGTGTACATGCCTTTATTGTACCCAAAAAGGGGTCGGCCGAAATAAATCCCGACGCCATTAAAACGTCCGCCGGTGCACTCTACAAAATCAACGTGTGCAGGGAAGATAGTCTCGCCAAAACCGTCCGCTTTCTGCAAGAATCAGGGATTCAGGTGGTAGCTTGTACGGAAAAGACAGACAGCGATTTATATCAATTTGATTATTCAGTGCCGACAGCCTTGGTGCTGGGCTCAGAAGAGCATGGCATTTCCGATGATCTGCTGCGCGTCGTAGACCATTTGGCGAAAATACCCATGGTTGGCACCATTGCTTCACTCAATGTATCCGTGTCAGCTGGAGTAGCTTTGTACGAAGTGATTAGGCAGCGACGGGCTACCTAATCTTTTTCTTCCGAAGCAGCGGCTTCAGGTGCCTTTTTCTTCTTCTTGCTTGGCCTTCTTTTGCCATACGATCCATTGACGATTTTTCCACGTTTGCTTTTCTTATCTCCTTTTCCCATATTGAATTGAATAATTAGTTACAACAAATACAACAAATATGAAATTGAGTTTTCGAAACCGAAGACCAAATTAATAAAATTGGGGCTGAAAGAGAAATAAAGAACGTGCTGCAATTTTGTCAGTGCGGATGATGTGGGTGGTTTGAGGGGTTAACTTACAGTTAAAATTTGTTTTATTTATCTTTGTATCAGCTATTTGTGGTGATTACATGATGCGTTAATGAAAAAAGAATATCACATTGCGAATAGTGTGGTGCCTGTGCGTTTCGAGGATGGCCTTGTGCGCATCACCAACGGCGAATCCACTAAACGGGCCATGACAGCGGGATCCGAACAGCCGATTGCGTTGTTAGTACGCCTGATTAGGAAAGATTATCACACAAACTATGGAAAACCGTTGGCCATTAGCGACGACTCGTTTTCGGTAGAGATTGTGGGGCATCTTTTGGCTGAGTTTTTATTGCTGAAATACAGTGGTTTACTTCGTGTAATCTTGTTGTTTGGTTTATATGATCGCTTCCGTCGTTCATGCGAGGTGATTGACTGCGGGGAGGCAGGCAAAGACCCCAATCGTTGGTTTTGGGACAAACTGAGCCCTTACCGTGGCAAGCTGGCCGGATGGTTACCCAAAGCCGAGTCCTGGCCGACGGAAACCCATCGCCAGTAATTTTTAGGCGACCTCGCGCATATCCACAGCCACGACACGCGATACCCCCTGTTCGACCATGGTCACGCCGTAAATGATATCCGTGCTTGCGATTGTACGCTTGTTGTGCGATACGATGATAAACTGCGATTGGTTTGAAAACTTACGGATGATGTTATTGAACTTGTCGATATTCGTATCGTCAAGCGGTGCGTCTACCTCATCGAAAATACAGAAAGGTGCCGGCTTAAGCAAGTACAATGAAAACAAAAGGGCGGTGGAGGTTAATGTTTTTTCGCCGCCGGAAAGCTGATTGATGGACAGCGGCCGCTTACCTTTCGGGCGGGCCATGATGTCGATATCAGATTCCAGTGGATTATTGGGGTCACTTAAGATAAGATCGCAGGTGTCTTCTTCATTAAATAACGAGCGGAACACATTGATGAAATTTTCCCGAACCCGGGTAAACGCGTCCATAAATTTTTCCCGTGCAGTGTCGTCGATTTCTTGAATCGTTTCCAGCAGCGAATTTTTGGCGTCCAGCAGATCTTGTTTTTCTTTGACGATGAATGTGTAACGCTCATTCATTTCTTGGTAGGCCTCCATAGCCATCGGATTGATGCTGCCGAAGTCGTCCAATTGCCTGCGCAGCTTGTCTGTTTTCTCGCGTAGGGTTTCCTCATCGTCTGCTGGCTCGGTATTTGTAGTCTCCGGCTTCTCGGAGGCTGCGGCCATCAGCTCATTGATATCGATCGAAAATTCCACCGAAAGACGTTCCTTCAGCGCATTTAGATCGAGCTTGAGACTGGTCTTTTTATCACGCAGCTCGTCGAATAAAAAGTCCACCTGCTCTTTCTGCCTGCGCAGCTGGGTGATTTGGTCTTCCGTCTCGTTTATTTTTCCGCGAGCGGCATAATACGCTTCTTCTACCTCCTGCAGACCTTTTTCGAATGCTTCCTTTTGCGCATACATGGCGATGAGATCCTCATCCGAGTCATCCACGTGCTGCAGCGTCCCTTTGATATCGGCCTGCACCTGCTCGTATTCGGTAGCGTTTTTTGCGATGCGGGTTTCGTACGTATCTCGTAGGCTTTCGCGGTATTCGAGATCCTTATTGATGCTGGACACCTTGTTTTGCTGCTGATGAAAGCGGATATTTTCCTGATTGTAGGCCGACGACCGCTCGGTGAGTATTTCGGACAGCTCTTGGAAAGCCAACTGCATTTCCTGCACGGTCGTATCAAGCTCCATTTTTTCGGCTTTCAATCGTTCCAGCCGCGGTTCAGCCTCCCGGAGTTCACCGACGATACCTGTTATTTTCTGTTCGATGTCATGCTTTCGGTTTTGACTGGTGGTGATGAACGCTTGGTATTGTTCCTGCTTGGTCTTTACCGAAACCAGCTCGTTGTTGAGCCGGTTGAGTTGCTGGCTGAGTTCTTCCATCCGCGCTTTTTGCGAGCTATTTTTTAAGCTTGCAACCTGCTGTATTGCCGTATCCAGTCGTTCTTGCTGGGCAGCGATATGCTGCCCCAATGATTTGATCTCTTTGGACAGGTTTTCGAGGTTTTTAGCCCGCCCGATGCGTTTTCCCTCAAAGAGGCCCACCGAACCGCCAGAAATGCCAAATCGGTTTTTGCCAAATTTGCCGCCTTTGTGAAGCACGACGATCGCTTCCATCGGTAGTGGTTCTTCCAGCGCCTTTTCGTCGTCTGCCTGAAGCAAGAAGACGTTATGCAACAACATCCTGCACAATGGAAGATATCGTTCGTCCGCGCTGATTATATCGAGCGCCGAGATTAGACGGTTGTCTGGCACTGGCAGCGACTCAGGCACGCGCAGGCCGTCGATGGCGTCAAGCACAAAGAAATTGGCCCGCCCACGTGCGGCATCGCTCAATAGACGTATCGCTTGCACCGCCTCCCCGTGGTGTTGCACCACGTAGTGATTCATGTACGGTTCGAGGTAATTTTCGACCGCAATGCGGTAATCTTCTTGGCAGAAGAGGATATCAGAAAACAACGGGTATTGCTTTTTCCAAGCCGCGCTTTTACGCAGGAATCGGATAGACTCCGGGAAACCTTCCAGATTGTCAACCAGGGATTTGGTTAGGTTATATTCGTTTTGTTTGGCATCAAGTTGCCTGTTGTCCTTGATGATTGCATCCTTAAGCGACTGGATAACGGCCTCGGTATCGGTAATTTGCCGCTGCAATTCGTCTTCTGACTGAACGGCGAGGTCGTACTCCCGCTGCAACGTAGTTGTTTGGTCCTCGAGTTCAGCAACCAACGCGTTGAACTGATCGAGCTCGGCCGCCTTTGATGCGGCGTCCGTTACATTTCGTAGGCTTTCCTGCTCGAGTGCATCGCGCTGGATATGCAATACGGCAATTTCCTTTTCGAGCTTATAGCTTTCGTTTTGTAGCTCGTTGTGTTGCCGTGTGATGGCGTCGAGCTTGTTCTTAGCCGTTTGCTGTTGCCCGCGCAGTTCGTCAACCTCGGTCCGTTGCCGGTTAAGTGCGGTGGTGATGGTATCGAGTTTCTGTTGTTCTACGGCATGCTCCTCGTTTAGCCGTTTGATATTATACAGCGCATGATTGAGCTGTTGTTTATCTTGGGCAAGTTCTTCGCTAAGCCGCTTTTCCTTATCCTGCAGGTTGCGAAGCTGTTCGTTTTTTACTTTTTTTTCGCTTTCGTATGCACGTATTTTCGCGATATATTCATGCGTGGCCTTCTGCTGGGTGGAAAGGTTTTTCTCTTTCGCCAGGCTTTCTTGTTTCAACTGCTGGAGTTGTGCCTCCAGCTTGGCTATTTCCGCGCTCACGCGGGCCTGTTCGGTACGCTGGCTCAATTCTTGTTCGTCTAAACGTGCCAGCGACTCACTGAAATGCGTAATGCGGTGAGTGGCCAATGCCACACTTAGCGTTTTGTACTGCGCTTTAAGCCGATGGTAGCGTTCTGCTTTTTTGGCCTGGTTTTCCAGGGTCTTGAGGTTTTTCTCGATTTCAAACAGCAGGTCTTCGACCCGTGCTAAATCACTTTCGGTATCCTTCAGCTTATTAAGCGTCTGCTTTTTGCGGACTTTGTATTTGGAGATGCCCGAAGCTTCCTCAAAAAGGTTGCGGCGTGAGTTTTCTTTATTGTTGATGATTTCATCAATCATCTTCAGTTCGATGATGGAATAGGAATCGGCACCGATACCTGTATCCAAAAACAAATCGGTGATGTCTTTCAGACGACATTTCACGTCATTAAGCCGGTATTCACTTTCCCCATTGCGGTAAAGCTTGCGGGTGATAGTTACCTGTGAAAACTCCGTGGGTAGGATGTTCTTCGTGTTATCAAACGAAAGCGATACCTCGGCAAGGTTTGCAGGCTTGCGATTTTTGGTGCCGTTGAAGATGATGTTTTCCATCTTTTCCGAACGAAGCATACGGGTACTCTGTTCGCCGAGTACCCAACGGATGGCATCCACCACATTGGATTTGCCGCAGCCATTAGGCCCTACAATAGCCGTCACGCCTTCGTTGAAATGAATGGTAATTTTGTCACCGAAACTTTTAAAGCCTTTTATTTCGAGCTTGGTAAGTTGCATCTATGCCGATATTCTCCTCATTATTCGTGGGCGAATTTAAGAAATTGGATTGATTAAGCGCAAGTATCGCCTATCTTTGCCACAAACAACTTAATTGCCCCATGGGATATACTAGCCTTGCTGCATGCATCGATGACCTGGAACGCCATAACCACCTGATTCGCATCAAACAGGAGGTCGACCCGTATCTGGAGATGGCTGCCATTCATATGCGCGTCTACGATGCTCAAGGACCAGCCTTGTTGTTTGAAAACATTAAGGGAAGCCAGTTTCCGGCAGTGTCCAATCTCTTCGGCACGTTGGAGCGATCGCGTTTTATGTTCAGAGATACACTTGACAAAATCAAAGTGCTGGTAGACGTCAAGTCCGATCCTATGCGGGCACTCAAAAATCCCTTGAAATACGCGCATGTAGCAACGACCGCTTTATCGGCGTTGCCGTGGAAAAAGCGAAGCGGTGCCCCGATCCTCTATGGCACCACGCAAATCAGCCAATTGCCTCAAATCGTGAATTGGCCCATGGATGGCGGTCCTTTTGTGACGATGCCCCAGGTTTATACCGAGGACGTAGCCAAGCCTGGCCCCATGCATGCCAATCTTGGCATGTATCGTATCCAACTGGCAGGCAACGATTACGTACGTGATGCTGAAGTAGGTCTTCATTACCAACTTCACCGAGGCATTGGGGTGCATCAAACAAAGGCGAATGCAATGGGGCAGCCGCTCAAGGTAAGCATTTTCGTGGGCGGCCCGCCGTCGCACCCGTTATCCGCCGTAATGCCGTTGCCTGAAGGGTTGTCGGAACTGACGTTTGCTGGAGCGCTGGGCAATAGACGTTTCCGGTATTTCTATGATGAGGAAGGTTTCTGTGTTTCTGCAGATGCTGATTTTGTTATTACTGGTACAGTTTATCCGGGGGAGAATAAGCCAGAAGGGCCTTTTGGCGACCATCTGGGCTATTACAGTCTGGTGCACCCATTCCCGCTGATGCGTATACATAAAGTATATCACCGGAAAGACCCCATCTGGTCGTTTACTGTCGTTGGACGCCCGCCACAGGAAGACACCAGCTTTGGGGCATTGATACACGAAATCACCGGATCCGCTATTCCGCAGGAAATCAACGGACTCCATGCCGTCCACGCGGTGGATGCTGCCGGTGTGCACCCGCTGCTGTTTGCCATCGGCAGCGAGCGTTACACACCTTATTTGGAAACTGATCGGCCGCAGGAAATTCTTACCATTGCTAATCAGGTGCTTGGCAAAAACCAATTGAGCCTTGCCAAATACCTTTTTATAACTGCATATCAGGATAACCCCGAATTGGATATCCATGACGTAGCAGCTTTTTTGAAACATGTGCTCGAACGTATAGACTTCCAGCGGGATTTGCACTTTCATACGCAAACAACCATTGACACCCTTGACTATTCGGGCGACGGATTGAATGCGGGTTCGAAGGTAGTCTTTGCCGCCGCTGGCAGCAAAAGGCGCGAACTGGCTACCGAACTGCCTGCCGGTCTGTCATTGCCCCAGCCGTTTCAGGAGTGCAAACTCGCACTGCCCGGCATTTTGGCCGTCGAAGCCCCTCCATTCACGGACAACGACACGGAGGCTGGCCGCATTGAGCGGTGGAGTGCTGCAGTACATGCAGTTGACTTTACAGGCATCATGCTTATCGTGCTTTGTGATGATGCCGCATTTACTGCTGCCAACATCAATAACCTGGTGTGGATTACATTCACCCGCAGCAACCCTTCGCATGATATCCATGGCGTGGGGAGTTTCACCAGGCACAAGCATTGGGGATGCCATGGACCGGTAATTATTGACGCACGCAAAAAGCCCCATCACGCCCCCGAGCTCATCAAAGATCCCCAAGTAGAGAAACGTGTGGATGCGATGGGAGCGAAGGGTGGACCGCTTCATGGCGTGATATAAAGTAAACAAGCTAAAGCCGCCATCGTTGATACCCATATTTAGGGTAAGTTGTTGCCCGCGCTGATTTTGCCGGTCGACAAACAACCAATAGCCTGGGTAGAACAATCCCGTCGTCAACCTGTTAACCCCTATAGCAAGTAAGTCACAGATGTTTTACAAAAACCAGTATCGTTATGAGAAAAGTGCTGATGGTGCTCACTTCCCACCAGGATATGGAAAATACGGATAGTAAAACGGGCGTATGGCTCGGCGAGTTTACAGAGCCGTACTACGAGTTTATAGACAATGGCTTCGCGGTGGTATTAGCAAGCCCGGTGGGTGGCGAGCCTCCCGTGGATCCTATGAGTAAATTGGCGGAGCATATCACCGCTTCCAACCGGCGGTTTCATGACGACCCGGATGCGCAGCGTCTGTTTAGTAACACGTTGACGCTGGATACATTAACGGCTGTAAATTTCGACGCGCTGTTTTATCCAGGCGGACACGGGCCGCTTTGGGATTTGGCAAGGAATGCCACCAGTGGGCAGCTAATTCTGGATTTCATGGCAGCTGGCAAACCCGTCGGTGCAGTATGCCATGGACCGGCCGCACTCATCAAGGCGGCGGCATTGCAACCTGGGCTGTTGCGGGGTAAGCGGGTCACAGCATTTACCAACATGGAAGAGACGCTGAGCGCCCGCACGGGCAACATCCCGTATAACCTTGAATCGGCGTTGAAAGAACTTGGTGCCGATTTCCACGCTGCGCTGGTTCCATTTACCAAGCATGTAGAGACCGATGGTATGTTGGTAACCGGCCAAAACCCACTGTCTGCCGGCCCCACTGCCCGGGCAGTCATTCAGCTACTCGGCGCAAAAGGTGAACTCGGGGTGGTCGACCCGCTGCCCTGAAAGGACAAAATCCGGTCCCACTACTGCGCGGGACCGGACTTGCCATCATACCAACTACTTAAATCTAAAAACTAACCTTTATACCGGAACCATTTTGCCAGTTCTTTGTAACTTGCTTTCTTGCCATACATCAAAATACCTACCCGGTATATGCGGGCTGCAACCCACGTGGTAAGGACAAACCCGCCGACCAACAGCGTCAAAGACAAGCCGATCTGCCAAACGGGTACACCGAAGGGTATACGCACCAGCATCGCAATCGGGGAGGTGAATGGGATCATGCTTAGCCAGAAGGCCAGCGGCCCGTGGGGATCGTTGACCAAAATGCCGAACGACAGGATATACGTGAATAATAGCGGGATGGTTATCGGAAACATGAACTGCTGGGTTTCTGTTTCGCTGTCTACCGCAGAACCGACAGCTGCAAACAAAGCGCTGTAAAGCAGATATCCCCCAAAGAAATAAAGCAAAAAGGTAATGACGATGGTTTGAAAATCAACTTTACTCAATTCATGCGTGGCTTTGCTGAATAAACCGCCTTGAGATTTGGTTGCTGGCGTGACCCCGTCGCCCGAGACACGCTGCTGATTTTCGATTTGTGCCTTGATATCCCGCCCGTCCATGATTCCGGCACTTGCTACGCCCATCAATGTAGAGGATAGGACAATCCACAGGATAAACTGAGTAAGCCCTACCAAACCGATGCCGATGATTTTGCCCATCATCAGTTGAAAGGGCTTGACCGAGGAGATGATGACTTCCACAATGCGACTGTTTTTTTCTTCGATAATACCCCGCATCACCTGTGCGCCGTAAAGAAACAGGCAAATATAAACCAGGATAGAAAGCGAAATTGCAATTCCCATCGCGGCCCCAGCACTGCTATCCTTCTCCCCATCGGCGGAAATCTCCTTAGCGGAAAGGGTTACGTTTGGACTGATGCGCTCTACGGTTGCCCGATCAATCCCTGCATTGGCAAACGCGATGTCACGCAATACCTGTTCCAGCTGGCGGCTTACTTCGTTCTGTATGCCAAAACTGGCCGTTTCCTTGGCATACAGCTCGACGTTGGATGACGTCGCTACATCAGGTGGAATGATGAGGAGGAGTGTTTTCTCTTTTTCGCTCAGAATCCGTGCTTTTTCGGCAACGATGTCATCCGACACATCCATAAACGTGATGTTTTTGGTGTTGGACAGCTTTCCTTCAATAAGACTGCTCTGATCAATGACATATATGGTTGCTTGATTACCTTCGAAGCTCTTTGCGGTAAGGTAAATGGTGAGCGCATAAATCCCTATCAGGAACAAGGGCACAAGGAACGTCACCAGTAAAAATGACTTTTTCTTTACCCGGCTAAGGTATTCGCGCTTGATGATGAGTAATATCTTGTTCATTCGGATGTTGCGATTAATGTATTTGAAGTTTGTGCGGTTACCTGTTGCACAAAAATATCATGGATGCTGGGAATTACCTCTTTAAGTTCTTGGATTTGAACCAGCGGGATTAAATAGGTCAATACGTCATTGATCGTTTTCCCTGCCGCCACCTTGATGGTTAGTATGGTGTTTTCACCGGTGTGTACCGAATTTTCAATGGAAAACAAACCTTCTACCGCCGGTATGGGCTCGTCATGGGCAAGGTGTTCTACGCGATAAGTGTTGGTCCGATAGGTATTTCTGATTTCTTTTACTTTGCCATCCAATATTTTCTTGGATTTATTGATCAACACGATACTATCGCAGAGCTCTTCGACAGATTCCATGCGGTGAGTGGAAAAGATGATAGTAGCACCGCTGCGATTCAGCGCTAATATTTCTTCTTTGATGATATTTGCATTGACGGGGTCAAAGCCGGTAAACGGTTCGTCTAATATAATCAAATCGGGTCGATGAATGACCGTGGCCACAAACTGAACCTTTTGCTGCATTCCCTTGCTGAGATCTTCCACTTTTTTATTCCACCAGCTCTGCATCTCCATTTTTTCAAACCAGTGCTTGATGCGATCGACTGCCTCTTTTCGTGAAAGTCCCTTGAGTTGGGCAAGGTAGAGCATTTGTTCGCCGATTTCCATTTTTTTGTACAGGCCGCGTTCTTCGGGCAAATAACCGATACGGCTGATATGGTTGGGATTAAGCCGCTCGCCATCGAAATACACCTCGCCGCTGTCGGGAGCAGTGATTTGGTTGATAATGCGAATCAGTGAGGTTTTCCCCGCTCCATTAGGGCCTAACAGCCCAAAAATGCTGCCTTTTGCTACACGCGTGGAAACATCATCCAATGCTCGATGGTTGGCGTATTGCTTCACGATGTTTTTGACTTCAAGCATATGTGTGTATTGGTTCATGCGGTTGAGACGCCGCAGTTCCGATATTGTTACATTACATGTTTTAACATTTTTTAACAAAGGACGGGGTTAAACTTTTCCGGTTAAATCTCCTCTTATGATTAAACGCAGCAAGTAACAGATAGCAACAATAACGAAAGGAGATTATCATGAAAATTGCACTATTGATTACGCTTTTAGTTTCTGGAATGACCTATGGAACCGTCGCTCAACAGCCACGGCCAGAGCACCCGCGGAGCGCGGAAGAAATCGCCAAAATGCGGACGGACCGGCTGGCGGAAAATCTGGGGCTCAGCGACGAACAACAAAAAGAAGTTTATGCGCTGAATCTCGAAAAAGCGGAAAAATTGAAAGCTACGCGCGAAGAACGGGCAGCTAAGATGGCCGAACTGCGTTCGGAAATGAAAGCTGATCAGGAACGGCTGAATGATATCCTGACGGAAGAACAGCGCGAAATGCTGAAACAGCAACAAGCGGAACGCGCTGAAAAAATGAAAGCCGCGAGGAAAGGGCGCAACGAAGGAAAATTTAGGGGCGACCGGTTTAGAAAAGGAGATAGACACTTCCATAAAAGGGGAGGCGCCAAGGCGGATACCACACAGGTCACCCTGTCAGAAGTAACCCCGAATGTAAAGTAGTTTAATTGTTCTATATTTTTTTGGTTAAGTTTGATGATGAACGCCCATTCCGCCTTTGGTGGATGGGCGTTTTTTTTTGCATCTCGCACGAGTTTTATGCTGTATCGGATATGGGAACTCATGCAGGTTTGTTATGTTTGTGCCATACCAATACAATTCCATTATGCGGCATATCAGTGTCATTGGTTCGGGCACCATGGGAAATGGAATCGCCCATACATTTGCTCAATTCGGTTTTGACGTTTCCCTTGTTGACATCAACCCGGATGCATTATCAAAAGCGCTGCTCACGATTGCGGACAACCTTGATCGTCAAATCAAAAAAGGAACGATTACCGATAGTGACAAACTGCACACACTTGGACGCATCGCTACATATTCGAGTGTAGCCGACGGCGTCAAGGCGGCGGACTTCGTCGTGGAAGCGGCCACCGAAAATGAGGCGGTAAAGCTGGGCCTATTTGCCGAACTGGATCGTTTATGTCCAGCCCACACGATCTTAACCAGCAATACTTCGTCAATATCGATAACCAAAATTGCGTCAGCCACTTCGAGGCCGGACAAGGTTATCGGAATGCACTTTATGAACCCCGTGCCGGTCATGAAGCTTGTTGAAGTGATAAAAGGCTATGCCACATCAGTGGATACAATAACCACAATTATTGCCCTTTCAAAACAGTTGGATAAAGTCCCCGTGGAATCAAATGACTATCCGGGCTTCGTGGCTAACCGCATTTTAATGCCCATGATTAACGAAGCGATCTATGCCTTATACGAGGGTGTAGCGGATGCCGAGGCGATTGATACCGTCATGAAACTGGGCATGGCCCACCCGATGGGGCCTCTGCAATTGGCTGATTTTATTGGACTTGATGTGTGTTTGTCCATACTGCGGGTACTCCACAGCGGCTTCGGGAATCCCAAATACGCACCATGTCCGCTGCTGGTCAATATGGTGGCCGCGGGTAAGCTGGGCCGTAAAAGCGGACAGGGGTTTTACCGATATTGATGGAGCCTTCGGGCTGAAAAACGCCAAAGTCCCTAAGACAATCGCATTCAACAAATGCTGGTGTTCTATGGCACCCTAAGGTACTTCTTTCGTACTACTTCCTTACACTTACTTTACCTTTTACTCGGATTTTATTCGGCATTTGTTCGGATCATGTTCGGAGTTTGCTCGGTTATTAACCGAATAAACTAAAAAGAAAAAACAACTTATATTCATAAGAATATACCGTTTTATGTAAATTTGGGGTAAGGCTGACTTACGTTATGAGTAGGGGGACACCTGCCTAAGTTAAGCCCTCAACAGGAGATCGTGCGGTTGACCCGCCGAGTCCTGGATGTTTTTGCGTCTCGCAAGGAAATGCGTACCTTTGTAACATGAAAACCCTGGATGGGCGCACGCCCAAATTCTTGCAGTTTGCCGATTTGATTATCCACGAAGATGACAACCTTATTGTCATCAATAAACCACCGTTTCTGGCATCACTCGATGAACGCGAAGGGGGAGAAGCCAGTGTGCTGCGCCTGGCAAAAAAATACCATCCGGATGCCCAGATATGTCACCGGTTGGATAAAGAGACTTCGGGACTTTTGCTGATTGCTAAAAATCCAGAGACATACCGTTTGATTGCTATCGAATTTGAGCGCCGCCGGGTATCCAAGATATATCATGCCATCATTGAAGGTACGCATGTGTTTGAAGACCTATTGGTGGATTTGCCGATTCTGAACTTGGGCAACAAGAATGTAACCATTGATCGTGCCAACGGTAAACGTGCCGAAACGTATTTTAAGTCACTTCGCTATTTTAAGCATTACACGTTGGTGGAATGCCGCCCCATCACGGGCCGCATGCACCAAATCCGTGTACATTTGGCTACACAGCACGCGGCCATAGTGGGAGACACCCTCTACCGGGGTAAACCCGTTTTTCTTTCGCAAATCAAGAAGCGTGGGTTTACCTTGGGTAAAGGACAGGAAGAACTCCCAATTATGAAGCGGTTTGCCCTTCATGCACGCGAGCTGCAATTGACCGTTGGCGACCAAGCCTATCATTTCGAAGCCCCATACCCGAAAGATTTTGCAACGCTGCTCCGGCAGTTGGAAAAATACGATGACTGAATGACCTGGCCGTATTGGATATCCATACAATTTTACTAAGTTTGGCTCCGTGAAGTTACTTCGTGTCATATTGCTGGTGTACATCAGCGTATTGTCGTTGATTCCCTGTCATGATGATATCTCGGCTTTAGGGTTTGATGGTTCATTGACACATGCGGCCTCCAGCCATTCGGACGATCATTCCCACGACTCATGCAGTCCATTCTGTGTATGCAACTGCTGTGGGGCAGTATGGGGACTCCAGATGGGGATTGGTCCGATAAAAGGTCCCATTTATTTCCCTTTCACGAGCGACCGCGCCATTCTTTACGATATCAACCTTATCCCTAATTGGTTTCTGAACAAAATCTGGCAACCCCCACAGGCGACCGTTTAATCTTACTTTACGTTTTTATCTAATCGCTGTCGATCGGCGTCGGCATGCCTATGGCTGTCCGCGACGGTATCGGCGATCGAAGTTGATTACAAAGAAATTAACCGGTCAAGTCATGTTAGATGCTATCATAAAATTTAGTATAAAAAACAAGATTATTATTGGTTTGCTGACCCTATCCCTCATCATTTGGGGAATATGGAGTGCTAGCAAACTACCCATTGATGCCGTACCCGATATTACGGACAACCAAGTACAGATTATTACCATCTGTCCAACACTGGCCGGACAAGAGGTAGAACAGTTGGTCACCTTTCCGATTGAACAAAGCATTGCAAATGTGCCCAACCTGGACGAAATAAGGAGTATTTCACGGTTCGGTTTGTCGGTTGTCACGGCTGTATTTCACGAAAATGTCGATATCTATTTCGCCCGCCAACTCATCCACGAACGATTGCAGGAGGCCGTTGAACAGATACCGGCTGGTATCGGCACACCTGAATTGGCACCAGTAAGCACCGGCCTGGGCGAAGTGTACCAATACATCTTGCACCCCAAACCGGGAAGCGAAGCCAATTATTCAGCCATGGACCTGCGTACCATGCAGGATTGGATTGTCGCCCGTCAGTTGCGGGGAACGCCCGGCGTAGCTGAGATCAACAGCTTCGGCGGTCAACTCAAGCAATACGAGGTTTCGGTCAATCCAGATAAGCTCAAATCCATGGATATCGGTATCCCGGATATATTTGACGCCCTGGAAGTCAATAATCAAAATACGGGCGGGGCGTATATTGATAAAAAGCCAAACGCGTATTTCATCCGAGGGATCGGGCTGGTCAACTCACTGGAAGATATCGGCAATATCGTTGTGAAAAGCCGCCCCAACAGCGTTCCGATACTCATCAGGGATGTTGCCGAAGTGCGGTATGGAAGTGCGATACGGTACGGGGCGCTCACATACAACGGCGAGGTGGATGCGGTAGGAGGCGTGGTGATGATGCTTAAGGGACACAACAGCAATGAAGTTGTCCAGCGTGTGAAAGCCAAGATACCCACGATACAGCAATCGCTGCCGGACGATGTGGTCATAGAGCCCTACCTTGACCGCACCGAACTGGTGGGCCGAGCCATGGGTACAGTGGAAAAGAACCTTGTTGAAGGGGCGCTAATCGTCATTTTTGTATTGGTGGTTTTTCTGGGGAACCTTCGGGCGGGACTCATTGTCGCTTCTTCCATCCCCCTTGCAATGCTTTTCGCGCTGGGCATGATGAATGTCTTTGGCGTAAGCGCAAACCTGATGAGCCTGGGTGCGATTGATTTTGGACTCATCGTTGATGGCGCGGTGATTGTCGTAGAGGCCGCCCTGCACCACTTGGGAATACGAAAATCTACCGAACGCCTTACCCAACGTGAAATGGATGAGGAAGTTTACCGGTCGGCTTCAAAAATACGCACGAGCGCGGCATTCGGCGAAATCATCATCCTTATTGTCTATATTCCGATCCTCACACTGGTAGGTATCGAGGGCAAAATGTTCCGCCCCATGGCCATGACCGTGGGCTTTGCCATATTAGGGGCATTGATATTGTCGCTTACTTACATCCCCATGATGTGTGCCTTGTTCCTTCCAAAGGTAAAGACCGCAAAGACTTCGTTTTCAGACCGGATGATGGCTCGCCTGCAACAGGTTTACAGACCGCTGCTGGAAGGTGCAATGCGCATAAAATACGTGCTTATTGGTACTACCGCGGTGATTTTTGCTGTATCCCTCATCGTCTTTTCAAGAATGGGCGGAGAGTTTATCCCACAATTGGAAGAAGGCGATTTTGCGTTCCATTGTATCCTGCCGCAGGGTACGTCCTTGAGCCAAAGTGTCGAAACCTCCATGCTGGCATCGCGTATCATCAAACAACTCGACGAGGTCAAAATGGTCGTCGGCAAAACCGGTGCTGCCGAGGTGCCAACTGACCCAATGCCTCCCGAAGCTACAGACCTGATGATTATCCTTAACCCCAAAGATGAGTGGCCGGTACGTAAAACATATAAGCAACTTGCCGATGAAATCATGGAAAAACTGACCGTAATCCCAGGCGTTTTCTTCGAGTCAAACCAACCGATTCAAATGCGTTTTAATGAGCTGATGACGGGTATCCGACAGGATGTAGCTGTGAAGATCTTCGGGGAAAACCTGGATTCGCTATTGGTCTACGCAAACCAAGTGAGCCGAATCATACAAGGCGTGGAAGGTATCACTGCACCACAGGTAGAACGGATAGCCGGTCTACCGCAGATCAACGTCGTATACGATCGTGCGCGGATCGCTAACTACGGATTGTCAGTTTCGGCACTGAATGACATATTGAGTACGGCATTTGCCGGAAAGGCCGCTGGATTGGTGTTTGAAAATGAACGGCGGTTCGAGCTTGTTGTCCGGCTAGACAGTGTATATCGGAGTTCGATAGCGGATGTCGCCAACTTATGGGTACCCTTGCCGACCGGAGAACAGGTGCCGTTGTCCCAACTGGCACAGGTGTCATTTAAGATTGGCCCGGCACAGATAAGCCGCGAAGATGGAAAAAGGCGCATCGTTATTGGATTCAATCTGGACGGCCGTGATGTAGCTAGCGCAGTAGCCGAAATACAGGCAAAACTCCAGCAACAGGTCCAACTACCCGCGGGATACTATTATACCTATGGAGGAATGTTCGAGAACCTACAAAAGGCCTCAAACCGCCTGATGGTAGTGGTCCCTATATCGCTGGCGTTGATTTTCATGCTGCTTTTTTTTACGTTCAACACGTTCAGACACGCAGCATTGATCTTTACGGCTATCCCGATGAGTGCAATCGGTGGCGTATGCGCATTGCTGTTGCGGGGCATGCCGTTCAGCATCTCGGCGGGGATCGGTTTTATTGCACTCTTCGGCGTCGCGGTATTGAATGGAATTGTATTGATCGGCACATTCAACCAACTTGAAAAGGAAGGGTGGACTGACGTAGTTGCGCGAGTGTTGGAGGGAACGAAGATCCGGTTACGGCCGGTGCTGATGACCGCCGCCGTGGCCAGCTTGGGCTTCCTGCCTATGGCATTGAGCAATACGGCTGGCGCAGAAGTGCAACGCCCTTTGGCAACGGTGGTAATTGGCGGGCTATTGACCGCAACCTTTCTGACGTTGTTTATTTTGCCGTTGCTTTACGTGGTGTTCGATGGTGGCAAACGTCGACGATCCGGTGTAGCAGGTACTGCAAAAAGAACGCCGCTTGTTGTTTTCCTGACGTTGTTGGCTGGAATACCACAGGCCTCCCGCGCACAGCTTACCGACTGCACCAACGGGATTACCATTGAACAGGCCATATCGATGGCTCTCGCCAATAACCAGGATGTCCTGGCAGCTGAATTGCATGCTAAGGCCTCGGAAAGCATGCTTGTGGCCACGGCGGAGCTACCCAAAGCAGAAGTCGGCGTGCAATCGGGAAGCTTCAACAGTTTGGCGCGTGACAATGCCTTTCAATTGACCCAGGCCATACCCTTTCCGACGGTGTTTGGTGCCCGGCGCAAACTATATCAAGCTGAAGCGGAAGCGAGCCGGATTAACCGGGAGATTACCGTCAATACACTCAAAAATCAAGTGCGGACATCGTTTTACTACATTCAGTACCTTCTGCACCGGCAGGACAAATTGACCTACCTTGATAGCCTGTATGCCGATGCTTCCAGAGCTGCTTTCCTGCGCTACCAAACGGGAGAGGCGAGCCAGCTGGAAATGAGTATGGCTGACACGAAACGAGGCGAAATCAAACTGCTGTTGGAGGAAAACGGGACACAACTGCGTAATGCGTATCGAGATTTTAGCGCGTTATTAAATATGGATGGCATGCTATCAATAGCTCCTGGGGCTACCTATGAACCCGTGGAGCTGACTACGCTTGTTGACAATGCAGCTGTCATCCGCCATCCGATCATCCGCGAACTTCAGCAACGTGCTTTTATTACCGAACAGCGCAAAAGAGTTGAAACCGCCCAGACACTACCTGACGTGACAGTAGGATATACGAACCAATCCCTTGTTGGTACCTATTTGATGAATGGCCGCGAGCAATATTTCGGACGCGATAAACGGTTCGGTTTTGTCAACGTCGGTATTGCCATCCCGCTTACATTAGGAGCGACCAAAGGCCGCATACGCGCAATGGAATACCAGCAACAAGCAGCCGAAGCGGTGAGCCAGCAAGCTGTACGCATGATGGAAGCGCGGCTGCTGAATGCTTATGAGCAATACGAGCTTCGTTGGAGACGCTACCAATATTTCGTCAAAAAGGCTTTGCCTAATGCAGAACGTATTATCCAAGCGGCACAATTGGGTTACCAAACCGGTGAAATCACTTATGTAGAGTATCTGTATGCGTTGCAGACCTCTACCGATGTAGAACTGGATTGTCTTGAAGTTATCCAATCGCTCAATCAGGCAGTGATCGACATTAATTTTTTAATAAATAAATAGCAACAAAATGAATAGCAATTTTGTATTTGAGCGTTGTAAACAGGCGGGACGGTGGCTTTTAATGCTTATGGTCGTTGTGTTTGCAGCCTGTAACGGCCATGAGACAAGGGATGCGCATGATCATGGAGATATGCATAGCCACGAACATGGTGGCGGGGAGGGGCAGGGCGGGACTATCGCTAGGCTTACGAAGGCACAGATGCAGTCTATCGATTTGACGTTGGGAAGTTTTGAACAAAAGGAACTGACCGCCATCATCAAGGCCAATGGCCGCTTGAAAGTACCCAACAGCAATAAAGCAAGTATTACCGCTTTATATGGAGGAGTGATCAAGACCTTGCGTGTAGATGTGGGCACCTCCGTAAAGCAGGATGCAGTCATTGCTACCATTGTGCATCCACAGTTTGTGCAACTTCAGGAAGAATATCTCGCCATTGGCAGCAAGATAGCATTTGCCGAGCAGGAACAGGAGCGGCAACGCGCATTGAGCACAGGCAATGTTGGTGCACTGAAAAATCTTCAGCAAGCTGAGGCAGAGCTCAACGTACAACACGCACGAAGGGCGTCACTTTTTCAGCAGCTCCGACTGATGGGAATCGATCCAGACGCCGTGACGTACAACAACCTACAAACAGAGTTGGCCGTCACCAGCCCGGTAAGCGGCATTGTCAGCCACGTATATGCGCAGTTGGGTAGCTATGTGGATGCGTCGTCTCCGGTGGCCGAGGTTGTGCAAAACAATCAGCTTCACTTGGATTTACATGTTTTTGAAAAGGATCTTCCCTTTCTTCATGTAGGACAGCGGATACATTTTAGGCTGACGAACAACCCAAGTAAGACCTATGATGCCCGCATATTTGGTATAGGAGCATCATTTGAAGACGAAAGCAAGACCGTGCCGGTGCACTGTACGGTAGATGGTAATAAAGCAGGTTTGATAGACGGAATGAACATTACGGCGGCAATCAGCCTCGCCGAAGTGTCGTCTACGGCCGTACCCAATGACGCTATTGTGGATGCGGAAGGGAAAGCCTATATTTTCGTGGTGACGGATGGACACGAGCATGACCATGACCATCATGACCACACCGGCCATGACCATGGCGAGGAACCTCCTCATCACACCGAAGATCGGATGAGCTTCGAAAAAGTAGAGGTAGTAAAGGGGGCATCGGAAATGGGCTATACGGCGGTTACCCCGGTTAATCCGATTCCACTCAAGGCCAAAATCGTAACGAAAGGCGCATTTTTTGTCAACGCAGTATTAACCGGTACGGTAGGGCACTCGCATTAGCATACGCCCCGCCAATTGGACAACCCTTCGATCGGCATACATCCAGGGTGAATACTAGGTAAACAACTGGTGTTGGGGGCTACGGATTTGGAGCCCCAATGCGTTATTTAGCGCTTCAATGAAATAGGTGGACAGTAGCGGCGATTCAATCTCAACGTTTTGATGGACAAAAAAATAAAGAGATTGCAATCCCGCATCCCGCCATTCCTGGATGCGTCCCACCCAATCATCCAGCCGGCTTTTGTCCGTAGGATGGTTTGCACCCACATAACGCACGAAGGCTGTGGGTGTGGTCAGGCGCATATGCAGCATGTCTCGTCGTCCGGCAGTATCCACCATAACGTTTGCCACTTTTTCGGTCTCCAGCAGGCTATATAGCTTTTCGCGCGCAGCCTGATCGGCAAACCACTCCGCATTGCGAACTTCCACCGCAAGTGGTACTGCTCCGGCAAATTTTTTAACAAAGGTGGCCAGCCGTTCAAAGTCTTTCGGTTTGAAGTTGTCGTGCAATTGAAGGAAGCTCATCCCCAATTTTTCTTCAAACAGGACAATGGCATCACAAAACGCGGTCATCTTCTCGTCGACATTCAGCAAACGGCCATAGTGGCTGATAGTCTGCGGCACCTTGGGAAAAAACTTGAAGTCCGCAGGCGTCTTGGCTTTCCAGGTTTCTACCTGTTGCTTATCGGGAGAGTTATAGAATGTGCCATTCAGCTCGATGCTATTGAACTGGGTGGCATAGTAAGTCAGTTCGTCTTTGGTACCACGGGGGTAGAATCCCTTAAGGTCCTGTTTATTCCACTTGGCACAACCAACGAATACTTCCAGACCTTGGTCCTTCTTGTGCTTGCGAAGTAGGGTTATCGTATCCGGATGAGTGGGAGGTAAGGTGAAGTCCACCGTTTCTGGATTATCTACGCTTCCGAATTTCATTTTTTTTTGCTTGATGCCGTAGACTTATAGCCTACTGTAACTAATGTTTAAAATGCCTTACTCCCGTAAAGACCATTGCCACCCCTTTTTTGTTTGCCATCGCTATGGATTCCTGATCGCGGATAGAACCGCCGGGTTGGGTGATGGCTGTAATACCTGCTTCGGCAGCGATTTCCACACAATCCGAGAAGGGGAAGAACGCATCTGAAGCCAATACCGCACCACGGAGATCGAAACCGAATGACTTCGCTTTTTGGATTGCTTGGCGCAGGGCGTCTACCCGTGAGGTTTGGCCGACACCACTAGCGGACAGTTGTCCATCTTTGGCCAACACGATAGCGTTTGACTTGGTGTGTTTGACCACTTTGTTGGCAAACAGGAGATCAGCCAGTTCACTGTCGGTAGGTTTGTTAGCTGTGACGGTCTCCATTTGGGAAGCCCCTTCAATCACAGCATCTTTATCCTGCTCAATGATGCCATTTAGCAGGGTCTTGAATTGTGTGGCTGGCAGCGGGGTATCTTTCCTCCGTAGGATGATGCGGTTTTTCTTGCCAGTAAGGATGTGCAGTGCACCGTCAGTATATGCCGGCGCGATAAGTACTTCGAAGAAAAGCTTATTGATTTCTGTCGCGGTAGCCTCATCGATTTCACCATTGCCGATAATGACGCCACCGAATGCCGAAACCGGATCACAAGCCAATGCATCTTGCCAGGCCATTAGTAGGTCGGCACGTGAGGCCACGCCACAAGCATTCGTATGTTTCAGGATGGCAAACGTAGGTACTTCAAATTCATCAATCAGCGCCACCGCGGCGTCCACGTCTACCAGGTTATTATACGAAAGCTCCTTGCCGTTCAGCTTGTCAAACAGGTTGTCCAGATTGCCGTAAAACACACCTCGTTGGTGTGGGTTTTCTCCATACCGCAGCACCTGTGCTTGTTGCTCACTCCGTTTAAACACAGGCAATGGCTGCTCCTGATTGAAATAATTAAAAATGGCTGAATCGTAATGGGAAGATACGTTGAATGCCCGCTTGGCGAATTCCTTACGGTGTTGCAAAAAAGTATAGCCTTCGTTTTCGGAGAGGATGTCAGCCAATTGTTGGTAATCATGCTTAGAAGCAATAATCACCACATCGTTGAAGTTTTTTGCAGCGGCGCGAATGAGCGATATGCCACCAATGTCAATCTTTTCTATAATATCCTGCTCCGGCGCTCCGGATGCCACGGTTTCCTCGAACGGATAGAGGTCTACAATAACTAAGTCAATTTCTGGTATTTCGTATTCTTGAAGTTGTTGCTTATCAGACTCCAAAGGCCTGCGGGACAGGATACCTCCAAAGACCTTTGGGTGAAGGGTCTTTACCCGTCCTCCCAATATAGAGGGATATCCGGTGAGGTCTTCCACCGGCACGACGTCGTACCCCAAGTCACGAATAAATGTTTCCGTGCCACCAGTGGAATAAAAGGTGACGCCGTGTTTATGCAGTAGGTGAATTAACGGATCAAGACCGTCTTTGTAATATACGGATACGAGTGCGTTTTTTATTTTAACCGGATGGCTCATGCTTATATCTAGCTATTTAGTGTTTTTGAGCCGCAAACTTAGATAAATTTGCTGAAAATATAAGCAAATTATTCGCAGAGGTCGTACTCATCAGTACGTTTGGTTGGCTGCACCTTTCGGTAGAAACAGCGTTTTGCCAGGGCGAATTACATTTTCTTCAACAGGTTTTCAATAATTTTCGGATAGTGTAGGTGTTCCAATTGCTGCCCTTTGAACTTAACCACTTCCAGGCTGTCTCCGGGGTCGATGCGGAAGCGTGCCTGGTAGATGATTTCGCCTTCATCGAAATTTTCGTTGACAAAATGGATGGTGATGCCGGACTCTTCCTCATTTGCATCCAGAATAGCTTGGTGCACGCGGTCACCATACATGCCTTTACCGCCGTATGCAGGAAGCAGCGCCGGGTGGATATTGATGATCTTATTTGGATAATGACGTAATAGGTTTTGCGGCACAAGCCATAGGAAGCCAGCCAATACGATTAAATCAATTTTAAGTTTATCCAATAGATTGACAATCTCATCGGTTTCATAAAATGCATGTCGATCAAAAATATGCGTGGGTACTTCAAAGTTGTCAGCGCGCTGCAATACATAAGCGTCAGGATTATTGCTTAGTACAAGCGATACCTCGGCCTGATCGTGGTACTTGAAATGCTCCATAATCTTTTGGGCATTCGACCCGGATCCAGAGGCAAAAATAGCGATTCGTTTCTTCACGTTTTGATGATTGATGATGTGTTTTTGTCGATTGTATCCAAACTTAAAAAAGTTTGCGAAACAAAACAAACTTAATACGTCACGTGGGCAGGAAAACTACTTTCGGCGACGGTGTCCCTTTTTGCTTGCAAAAGTAGCCTTTATGACGCAGTCGACCAAAAAGTCCAACCTATCGATGTAGCGGCCGAGTCGTTTGCCGTTGAAATGAAAAGATTAACGCAGTTGATCAACACCGCTTTATATTAAAATTGTGACAAGCATAACCTTATATTTGTTGATATTATTTCTCAAAAAATGCAATTTTATTGAAAAAATGATTAAAAATTGTGTTAATTGTTGCAAATGTTAATGTTTTTATTCGTTACTTTGTGACTCTATAATAACTATCAAATTTAATTGATTTATTTATGTGTGGAATCATTGGTGCTTTTGACCTAAAAGTAAAGTCAGAAGAATTGCGCCCCCAAGTGTTGAAGATGTCGAAAAAAATTCGGCACCGTGGGCCGGATTGGTCGGGTATATATAGCTCAGAACGAGCTATTCTGGCGCATGAACGTTTAGCAATTGTTGATCCGAAGTCCGGCCAGCAGCCCCTGTACAGTCCCAATCGGAATGTTGTGCTTGCTGTGAACGGCGAGATTTATAATCACCAGCACTTGCGCAATCAATTACCCAACTACGAATTTTCCACGCAATGCGACAGCGAGGTGATATTGGCGTTATATGAGCAGAAGGGACCAGGCTTCCTTGAAGACTTGAACGGTATTTTTGCCTTCGCGTTATACGATGTTGAACAGGATGCTTATTTAGTTGCCCGGGATCACATTGGGATCATTCCGCTCTATATCGGTTGGGACAGCGCGGGCACATTTTATGTAGCGTCAGAACTGAAAGCATTGGAAGGCTATTGCACTCGTATCGAAGGCTTTCCTCCGGGACATTACCTCTATAGTAAAGAAAGCAACGAACCCCGTAAGTGGTATAAACGGGATTGGGAACACTATGAAAGCGTAAAAGACAACGTAACGGATATCGAAACGTTGCGAAAAGGGTTGGAAGATGCTGTACATCGGCAGCTCATGTCTGACGTGCCCTATGGCGTATTGCTTTCGGGCGGGTTGGATTCGTCAGTCATTGCAGCGGTGACCAAAAAGTTTGCTTCCCGTCGGGTAGAGTCAAACGACCAGGAGAAAGCGTGGTATCC
This sequence comes from Parapedobacter sp. ISTM3, assembly GCF_016533505.1. Classification (NCBI taxonomy): domain Bacteria; kingdom Pseudomonadati; phylum Bacteroidota; class Sphingobacteriia; order Sphingobacteriales; family Sphingobacteriaceae; genus Parapedobacter; species Parapedobacter sp. ISTM3. The sequence continues at coordinate 117,850 of NZ_JAENGN010000006.1, forward strand.
ACGTCTGCACTCATTTGCTGTGGGATTGAAAGGGTCGCCCGATTTAGTGGCAGCAAAGAAAGCTGCTGAGCACATTGGAACGATACATCACGAAATCAATTTCACTATCCAAGAGGGCTTGGACGCGATTCGCGATGTTATTTACCATTTGGAAACTTACGATGTGACCACTATACGGGCGTCTACACCGATGTACCTACTTGCCCGTGTGATCAAATCGATGGGTATCAAGATGGTTCTTTCGGGAGAAGGCTCAGACGAACTTTTCGGTGGATACCTATATTTCCACAAGGCGCCCAATGCGAAAGAATTCCACGAGGAAACCGTACGCAAACTTAGTAAGCTGCACCTTTATGACTGTTTGCGCGCCAATAAATCGTTGGCTGCTTGGGGCGTAGAAGGGCGGGTGCCTTTTCTCGACAAAGAATTTATAGATATCGCTATGCGATTGAACCCGGAAGATAAGATGATAAGAGAAGGACGTATGGAGAAGTGGGTGGTACGCAAAGCTTTCGAAGATTATTTGCCGGAAAGTATTGCGTGGCGGCAGAAAGAGCAATTTTCGGATGGTGTGGGTTATAGTTGGATTGACACGTTGAAGGAACAAGCTGCGTTGCGCGTCAGCGATGAAGAACTTGCGGCCGCTGCTGAACGTTTTCCGATAAATCCACCGCAAAACAAAGAGGAGTACTTATATCGGTCTATCTTCACGGAGCATTTTCCTTCAAACACCGCGGCGTTAACGGTGCCATCTGTCAAATCGGTGGCGTGTAGCACACCCGAAGCATTGGCGTGGGATGCCTCTTTCCAAAATGTAAATGATCCATCGGGCCGCGCTGTAGCGAATGTGCACAATGAAAGCTACGAAAAGGATAAGGCAAAGGTAGCCGAAGCGCTATAATCTTGGTTGATGACCGATGACGGGAAGTTCGATGGTCGATCCTAGGGTATAAAATTAATTTAGTGCTTAAAAATACAATAGGCTGGATATTAACTCCAGCCTATTGTCATATCAGTCACTTAGGTGGTCAAACATTGATCGCCGCTAAAGTGGCCTTATCCAAATATTCCTGAAGCTTACTGGATTGCCGTGATCCTGTAAAACAATGGGTCCAGGGCCGTGTGCCTTGTATTTTGGTATGCCGATATACTCTGTCGGCCCATCTAATTCGACGTTGTTTTGTACCAGGACGCCGTTATGGATCACCGTTACGCGGGCCTTACTGATCAGGATGCCGTCTGCGTTGAATCGTGGGGCTGTCCAGATGATATCATAAGTTTGCCATTCACCCGGCGGCTTAGTAGCATTCACCAGTGGGATACGTTGTTTATAGAGACTTGCGGCTTGCCCGTTGGAATAGGTGCGGTTATTGTAACTATCCAATACCTGCACTTCATATAGTCCCTGCATGAAGATGCCGCTGTTGCCGCGGCCTTGGCTTTCCCCAACGATTTCCGTAGGGCTACGCCATTCGACATGTAATTGATAATCTGAAAATTCCTGTTTGGTTTGGATATCACCTTTACCCCGCACGACGGTAAACGCCCCATCAGACACTTCCCATTCAGCAGGTGAGGATCCATCTTTTTTGCTTACCCACTGGTCGAGCGATGTGCCGTCAAACAAGACAATTGCATCTGACGGCGCGCGATCGGGGTAGGTCGTAACCACACGCGGTTCCGGCTCCCATACTTCGGTTTCTTCTGGTTTCATTCTTTGTTGTTGTGCGAATGCTGGAACGGTCAGTAGTGCGACCATTCCAGCGGAAATAAACGACTTCATATTCATATACATCATATTAATTTTATTAATTTAACTTGCTTCTAACGTCCGATTCCTGCATGATGACGACCTTAACTAAACGCGTTTATCCCCGTGATATCCATGCCGGTGATCAGCAAATGGATATCATGTGTGCCTTCGTAGGTCACCACCGATTCGAGGTTCATCATGTGCCGCATAAGGGGGTATTCACCGGTGATGCCCATCGCGCCGAGTACCTGCCTGGCCTCGCGAGCGACATGCAGTGCCGTGGCCACGCTATTGCGCTTCGCCATGGATATCTGGGCCGGCGTAGCGCGGTCTTCATTCTTCAATGTGGCTAAGCGCCATACCAGCAATTGCCCCTTGGTAATTTCCGTGATCATCTCGGCCAGTTTTTTCTGCTGCAGCTGAAATCCCCCGATAGGCTTGCCGAACTGCTCCCGTTCCCTGGCGTAGCGCAGTGCCGTATCATAGCAATCCATTGCTGCGCCCAGCGCGCCCCATGCGATACCATAGCGGGCCTGGTTGAGGCAGCTCAGCGGCCCGCGCATCCCCGCAACACCCGGTAGGATATGGCTTTTGGGTACACGCACACTGTCGAACACCAATTCGCCCGTAGCCGAAGCCCGCAAGCTCCACTTATTGTGAGTTTCCGGCGTGCTGAATCCCTCCATGCCGCGTTCCACGATGAGCCCCTGCACCTTTCCATCCGGGTTTTTGGCCCACACCACAGCGATGTCAGCAAACGGCGCATTGGAGATCCACATCTTGGTGCCGTTGAGCACGACATGGTCGCCATCGTCCTCAAACCGTGAAATCATTGCTGACGGATTAGAACCGTGGTCAGGTTCGGTAAGGCCAAAGCAGCCCATCAGTTCGCCACTGGCCAGCTTGGGCAAATAGTTGCGTTTCTGCTCCGCGCTTCCAAACGCATAGATGGGGTACATCACCAGCGACCCCTGCACAGAAGCCGTTGAGCGGATGCCCGAATCACCGCGTTCCAGCTCCTGCATCATGATGCCGTAGGCCAGGTAGTCGAGCCCTGCACCGCCATACTCCTCGGGGATGGTAGGGCCAAACAGCCCCAGCTCGGCCATGCCCGGAAGCAACTGGCGCGGAAATTCCGCCCGTTGGGCATAATCCTCGATAATAGGCGACAACTGTGTGTTGACCCATTGCCGTACGCTATCACGGATAAGCAAATATTCTTCGCTAATCAATTCGTCCAGCAAGTAATAATCTGGCGACCGATATTGGCTCATAACGTTTATTTAGCATACAAGTATAGGGATAAAATCTGGTTTAATGAATAGGTAATTCCCGATGGTTATCCGATAAACCGCCGCCTTTTCGCGTTTTTACCAGCGTATGGTGGGATATCCCAGTGACAGGACAGGAGGGAGGCCCGGGTGAGAAAAGGATAACGTATTTTAATGGGGATAGTTACGATTCATTTCCCCAAAATACACCCGGATGCGGTTAACGTTGGGCGCCGTCGTGTAGCAACTCCACTCATAATAGCCTTCATGCGCTTCAAAGCACACACGTATCCAGCAGTCTTTGCCCTTTATCCAGTAAAACTCCGGCTTCGGCTCTTCCCCGGCGGCGTGATCGATTTCCGTTTCCCGATCCCGGAATCCGTCATAAAATGCCGCGAAATCTTCCGGGGAAAATTCGAGTTGTAGCTCCGGTAGATCTATCGAGAACAACCGTAGCAGCGTGTACATGCCGGCATAGCTGCGATAGGCCATCTGCAAGACAGGCGTATCAGGCGATGAAGGATAGGAATGCGTAGTCATAGGTTAATCTCTTTGTCGTTGTTTTTTATCGCGTACCATCCAGGCAAACGCCGTAAGAAAGCTATCGGGGTGTTTGGCGATGAATTGCGAAATCGAATCGTATGTCTGTTTCCTCTTTACGTAAATTTCCCAGTCGAAAAACAGCGCATCCAGGTTTATTCCGTTTGCCTTATTCACGTGATACACGAGGTCCAAGACAGCCCCCAGTAATTTGCCGTCGCTAGTACCGCTGTTTTTGTAAAAGAAAGAAACCGTATCGCCTGTGCCGTAGCATATCATGAGCGCACCGACCCCACCCCTAGAAACGGGCAGGGGATAAATCGAAGCGATATTGGTAAAGTTCACCGTCTTGTCGATGACTGCGGGCGTCTCGCCTTGCTTAGTGAAAATAGCCCGGTAGCGGAATCTCCCATTTGCTGTCATGCAGAAATTATCACGGGTGAATAGCAAACGCATCTCGTCTTCACCCGCTCCATACCGGCTTCTGTTCGCTTCTTGTTGCAGCGCGGCTATGTGGCTTGCCAGCAGTGCCAATGTATTTGGCTGGTTTCCATGGGTGTTGCCATTCGTATCTGCGCAAGATGCGGAGGCAACGACGAGCAGGCATAGCACCGTACACTTTGTATCAATCCAGTTCATGCGCATGTTTAACTCCGCGGGATCGGAGAATCCCATATACTGCTTCAAGCTCTATAAGTTGCCTTTCGTACGTATTAGTATCTCTTTTATAATGTTTAATTTCATTTTGAATATCGTCCATTACAGTAAGCCCATCTACCGGGTCTTTAAAGTTCATATCTAAATCATACTCTTTTGCAGTGCCAAGTACAAAATCTGGGAATTTTACATTAATGGCATATTTACGACTTTCCGGACTTTCCGTAGCGATAGATATTACGGAAAACCTGTATAATTTTAACGGGTTGGGCAAACCCAAACGGAATGTGACGAACATGTCTATTAACGTGTTGAAAAACAAAACAAATTGTGCTCACTAAAATCCTGAACATTCTCCGCTAAAAAAATACCCACTTTTGGGTATTTTTTTATCTTTACCACTGAAATAAAACCTAAAAGCTTAGACTGATGACCAATTTGTTGCCTACCGGGTTTAATTGCAGTGATGCGGTGCGCGATGTTGCCGTGCGTAAACTGGCTGAGTTTGAGTCAATTGCTGATGAACTGCCTGTATACATCATCGTCGATGTGCGCGATTTGTCTGTTGTGTACCTGTCGCAAAGTGGATGCCGATTGCTCGGAACTACCTTGGAGGAGGTGCGGCGTTTAGGACGAACGTATCATACCACATTTTTTAATCGGGACGATGTGGCGTTTTACTTACCTAAGTCGAGGGAAGCGCTGTTAAACGAGAATACCTCCCGTTGGTTTTCTTATTTTCAGCAAGTGGCAACCGGAGAGGCTAGAACTTTTGAATGGTACCTAAGTGCATCCCGCATTTTTGTTTACGATGAAGCGGGGGCACCATTGCTGTACCTAACATTTGCCTTGCAACTGGACCCGAACCACCATCTCACGGAGAAGGCGGAGCGGCTCATGACCGAAAACCTGATGCTTAAGGCTAATAATCACCGCTTCGCCTTATTGACCAGACGGGAAAAGGAATTGCTACGATACATTGCTACGGGCGAGAAACCGGCCGAAATTAGTAAGAAGGTGTTTATTTCTGAAAAAACGATAAATACGCACCGGCGCAATATAAAGCGCAAGATAGGCGCCGAAACGCAATATGATATCATCAAATTTGCACAGGCATTTAATTTAGTATAGCCACAACAATAGTATCCGAGTACCTATGAACGACTTTTTACCTCCTCATTTTGACTGCAGTGATTCCGTCCGGAGACAGATAGTGCAAAAATTGGCGGCATTTGAGGCTGTTGCCGATGAACTGCCGGTGTATATCATCCACGACGTAAGGGACTTCTCAGTGGTCTATCTGTCGCAAAAAGGGCTACAACTATTGGGAGCGTCGCTCGAAGATGTAAGACGGATGGGGCAGGAGTATTTTATTAAATTTTTTAACCCGGACGATGTGCAGTTTTACCTGCCCAGATTTATCGAGCGGTTGCGGAATAAAGAGTCGGCTGCGAGGTGGTTTTCGTTTTTCCAGCAAGTGACAACTGGGCAAAACCAGTCTTTCGAATGGTATTTGAGTGCATCTCGACCATTCATTTACGATGAAGAAGATAGGCCGCTGCTTTCGCTCACCTTTGCGCTCCAATTGGATCCTAATCACCATTTAGCCGAAAAGGCCGAACGGCTAATGACCGAGAACCTGTTACTCAAAGACAATTACCAGCGCTATGCGTCACTGACTAAACGCGAAAAGGAACTGCTCCAATACATCGCTTCTGGCAAGAAGACTGTTGAAATCAGTAATCAAAATCACATTTCGGAAAAGACCCTAAACACGCATCGGAGGAATATCAAACGTAAACTAGGAGCCAAAACACATTATGACATGATTAAATTTGCGCAAGCATTTAATTTGGTGTAATTAAGGCATTATCAGTAGGTTTGCCACATGGAACACGTTCGTCGACAAGTGGCGCTGACCGATTTGCGCTTTTTTGCTTACCATGGCTTCTATCCGGAAGAGCAAGTGCTGGGTAATGAGTTTACCGTAGCGTTGTATGTGGGTTTTACTGGCGCACCAAAAGACGATGACAACCTAGCTAACACCGTCAACTATGAAGTATTGTATGGCATCGCAAAAAGCGAAATGCAGCATCCCCGCAAGCTGCTTGAAACCGTCGCGGAAGCTATATTAAGCCGTATCGTACAGAAATTTCCTTTTATCGAAGATGCTAAAATAAGCATCACCAAGCGCCGTCCGCCCTTTGGTGGAGACCAAGCGCATGCAACGGTTACGCTTGTGTGGCAACAAAATGAATGAAAGAGACATAATGTCATTTAAATGTGCTATAATAATGACAAAAAGTCATTAAAACAATTCCTTTTTTTGGTTGGTATATCTTTTGGATAACGTTTACCAAAGTTTGCAATTAAACAAAATTTATAGGAGGGATTAAAAATGACATTGGTAAAATTTCAAGGAAACAAAAACAGGGGAGTGGACAGTTGGGTAAATGATTTTTTCAACCCGGTTTTTAATGATTCGTTTTTGTCTGATCGTTTCATTTCCCGCGTACCGGCGGTGAATGTAGCGGAAACAAACGAAGCGTACCACATCGAGCTGGCTGCTCCGGGACTGGAAAAGGGCGATTTCAAAATCAATGTGGATGGCGACGTGCTGACCATTTCGGGTGAAAAGAAATCGGAAACAACCGACGGAAACAAGAAATACAGCAAGCGGGAATACAGCTATACCTCATTTACCCGATCGTTCACATTGCCCGACAGCATTGACCACAACAGAATTGACGCAAATTACAAGGATGGTGTGTTGAAAGTGGATATTGCTAAAAAAGAAGAGGCCAAAGTGGCTTCTCGTTTGATTGAAGTAAAATAACCCAACGAGATTAGCGGTAGATAATCAGTGGCTAACGTGAAAGCCCGCGGAATCAAGGGTTCCGTGGGCTTTCGCTCTTCATGCAGACACGTCTTGATAATCGTCGCTTTTCGGCAATTGCACAACCAAGGCCTGCCATTCGGATGGCAAAACAGTTAGTTTCCGTTTAAACAGATCCATCCAGGCACCGTCTACCGTCACCACAGCACATTTTGTACCATCCGAACGGTAAATCTCATGACGGAAAGAGAACCTGGAATTCGCCGCATTGTATTTGGTCATTTCCACCGTCACGGCCACGGCATCATTAAGGTGTATTTCCCTGAGATACACAAGCTCCTCGCGGAAAAGTACAGGCCCGATACCGTCTTCTGCAATCCGGCTAAGGGAAAGCCCTATTTTTTCAAGCATGTTGCTTCTTGCCTGCGCGCAGAAATCGGCATATGCTGAATGCCGTAGGTGCCTATTGGCGTCAATTTGAGCCCATATAACTTGTCCTTCATAAAATACATTCTTCATCTTCATAACCCAAACATAGTAATATTAGCATAAACTAAGGCGCACTATTTTTGTTTAATATCCACGATGCTGAAATTTACTGAACGTGGTGTTTACTGTCCGCAAGCGGATGTGTATATTGATCCGTGGGAGCCTGTGGAACGGGCTATCGTCACTCATGGGCATAGCGACCATGCTCGACGGGGGATGGGGCGCTATCTGTGCCATCAACACACCGCGCTTATTCTGCGGTCACGCTTGGGAGCAGATATTGTCATACAGGAACTGGCGTACCAGCAAGCCGTTTCCATCAACGGCGTACGGATAAGCCTGCATCCGGCAGGGCATATCATTGGGTCGGCACAGGTTCGGCTGGCATATAAAGGGGAAGTATGGGTGGTATCCGGCGACTATAAATGCGTGAATGATGGTGTAAGTATACCATACGAACCGGTACCGTGCCATCATTTTGTTACAGAATCTACTTTTGGATTGCCTATTTACCGATTTCCGCAACCGGGTGCTGTCTTCTCGGAGATAAATGGGTGGTGGGCTCAAAACGCAGCGGAGGGCACCAATACCGTACTCCTTGGCTATGCGCTCGGCAAATCTCAAGTTATCCTTCGGCATTTGGACACATCGATCGGTCCAATATTCTTACACGGTGCTGTGGCTAATGCCAATGCCGTACTGGCAAGCGCAGGATATCAATTTCCGGGTGATTATCTTATACCGGAGACAGGACGGCAAACCGTAAAGGGTGCAGCAATCGTAGCCCCGCCGTCAGCCTTGAATACTTCATGGCTAAGAAAACTGATGCCGTACCGCATCGCGTTGTGTAGTGGTTGGATGCAGCTTCGTGGTACCCGGCGGCGCAAAGGTGTAGACCGCGGGTTTGTACTTTCCGACCACGCCGACTGGGATCAGCTCAATCGTGCGGTAATAGCCACCGGAGCTGGAGACGTATACGTTACCCACGGCTACGAAGGGCCGTTTGCCCGGTGGCTACGCGACCAGCACGGGCTGCAGGCGTCTGAGGTGCATTTGCGGGGTGCTGCTACTGTGGAGGATGAGCTATGAAGTTGTTTACCCAACTATTTGTCGCCGTCGATCAGACGACCAAGACAAATGATAAGGTTGCCGCGATCGTTAACTACCTGCAGCATGCAGACGATCGGAGCAAACTGTATGCTATAGCACTGTTGATTGGCAACCGGCCAAAACGTCCAGTACGTACCAGCGATCTCAAGTTTTGGGCAGCCGATATAAGCGGAATCCCGTATTGGTTATTTGAAGAATCCTATCACATCGTAGGCGACCTTGCCGAGGCAATCGCTTTGATGTTGCCCCCGCACGCTCCGGAAAAGGAACATCGGTTGCCCGATGTTATTGGGCAGCTTGCCGGCCTTCATGGGCTGAGCGATGACCGCAAAAGGGAAATTATCACAACGTATTGGCGAGACATGGACACCGATCAACGATTTGTATTTACCAAACTGATCACTGGCAATTTCCGGATCGGCGTATCTCGCCAGCTGGTTATCAAAGCGCTGGCCATCCACCTGGGAATTGATGAGGCTGCGGTGGCTCACCGTTTGATGGGTAAATGGCTGCCTGATAAAGAGACCATGACATCGCTGTTTGCGGAATCTAAAAAGGGGGCGAGGGATTTTCAACCGTATCCCTTTTATCTCGCCTATCAGTTGGACAGTCCCCCGGAATCACTTGGCGATATCGGTGATTGGTATATCGAGAGGAAACTGGACGGGATTCGAGGGCAGATCATCGTGCGTAACGGCCAGTTGTTTGTATGGAGTAGAGGAGAAGATCTACTCACCGACAAGTTTCCTGAGTTTGCGCCACTGGGGAATTTATTGCCCGATGGAACGGTCATCGATGGTGAAATCATTCCATGGAAAGATGAACGACCGTTATCCTTCCAAGTGATGCAGACGCGTATTGGAAGGAAATCACTCTCCCCGAAAATACTTCAGGAAGCTCCGCTTGTGATGGTATGTTTTGACCTGTTAGAATGGAAAGGGGAGGACATGCGGGATACTCCGATGCATTACCGCCGGAAGCTGCTTGAGACCTTGTTGTCGTCGCCAGGCTTACGCCATGTATTGCTGCTCTCTGAATTAATGCCCTTTAACCACTGGGGAGAAGTAGCGGTTTTCAGACAACATGCCCGGGATTTCCATTGCGAAGGTGTCATGCTCAAACGCAAAGGCAGTACGTATGGCAGCGGCCGCAGAAGAGGCAATTGGTGGAAATGGAAGACTAATCCGCTGACGGTAGATGGAGTGCTCATTTATGCCCAGAGTGGCCATGGACGACGGGCCAACCTTTATACAGACTACACGTTTGCCGTATGGGGCGATGACGGTACGCTGGTACCATTCGCCAAAGCCTACTCCGGATTGACTGATAAGGAAATCGCCGAGCTGGACAGGTGGATAAAGCATCATACGGTGGAGCGTTTTGGGCCGGTTCGCAGCGTGCCCCCTCACCATGTGTTTGAAATTGCTTTCGAGGGCATTCAAGCGAGCAGTAGGCATAAGTCGGGTGTAGCGCTGCGCTTTCCGCGCATCCTGCGCTGGCGGCGTGATAAGTCGCCCGAGTCGGCCAATACCCACGCTGATTTACTGGAGCTGATCCAATCGGCGAACGCGTGAAGCCGAACAAGCTGGGCGGGTGCATTATTCGGGCGAAGAGATAACAACTTTAAATTCGTTGGCAAAACCTTACCTTTGTTGAAGGGATTACATCGTTGAACGTATTCGCAGATACATGGTTTTTCAATAAAGGCTGGCGACCTCACCGGTTTCAGCAAGAGACTTGGTCAGCCATTGCAGATGGCCAATCGGGGTTGCTCAATGCACCTACGGGATACGGGAAGACCTTCGCCGTATGGTTTGGCATAGTGCAACGGTATTACCGTAGTCAAACGAAGCCGAAGGGCGTTCATTGCCTTTGGATTACGCCGCTTCGGGCACTTTCGGCAGAAATTTTACAGGCCACCCGCACAGTAAGCGAAGACCTGGAACTCGACTATAATATTGGACTACGCACGGGAGATACGGACACCAACGAACGGCAACGCCAGCGCAAAACACCACCGCAAGCGCTTATAACCACGCCAGAAAGCATTCATTTATTACTCGCTTCCAAAGGCTATCACGATTATTTCAGGCAGCTGGAGTTTGTAGTAGTGGATGAGTGGCACGAGTTAGTGGGCAGCAAGCGGGGAGTGCTCGTTGAGCTGGCACTCAGTCGCTTGCGTAAAATTTGTCCAAATTTATGCGTATGGGGTATTTCGGCGACGATTGGCAACTTACGCGAAGCTATGGATATCTTACTCGGTGCGAATAATCGGGGGCGCCTCGTGAAGGCCGATCTGAAGAAGGCTATCTACATGGAAACGCTACTGCCTGACACGTTGGACCGGTTTCCTTGGGCCGGTCATCTGGGCACCAAAATGGTTAATAAAGTACTCCCCATTATCCAGGCCCACCGATCGACCTTGTTATTTACGAATACTCGATCCCAAGCTGAAATTTGGTACCACCACCTATTAGCGGCAGCACCGGAACTGGCTGGTGCGATAGCCATACACCACGGATCGCTGAGCGAAGAGCTCCGCCAATGGGTGGAGGATGCGCTGCATCGCGGCGTACTGAAAGCCGTGGTCTGTACAAGCAGTCTCGATCTGGGTGTCGATTTCAGGCCAGTAGATTGTGTAGTACAAATTGGTTCGCCCAAGGGCGTTGCCCGGTTCATCCAACGTGCGGGAAGAAGCGGCCACCGCCCCGGTGAGACTAGCAAGATCTACTTTTTGCCAACTCATTCGCTCGAAATCATGGAAGGAGCAGCTATCCGTTACGCTGTGGAAAACGGACTGCTGGAACAACGCCTACCGTACGTTCGGTCTTTCGACGTGTTGGTGCAGTATATGGTCACGCTGGCCGTGTCCGATGGATTCCGCGCCGATGAATTGTACGCTGAAGTAAAGAATACCCATTGTTTTGCGTCCATCAGCCGCGAGGAGTTTGATGAATGCCTGCTGATGATCACAAAAGGAGGGCGTACGCTCGATACCTATGAGGAATTCCATAAAGTGGTGTTGGAAAACGATGTTTACCGCGTGACGAGTAAACCGGTGGCCATGCGCCACCGGTTGAGCATCGGTGCCATTGTATCCGACACGATGATGCGCGTGAAATTTCTTAGCGGCAAATATTTGGGGACCATCGAGGAATGGTTTATTTCGCGCCTACAGCCGGGCAATACCTTCTGGTTTTCGGGTCGATTATTGGAATTGGTGCGTGTAAAGGATATCCACGCTATTGTACGTCCCGCCGCAGGAAAGAAAGGGGCGGTGCCTTCATGGATGGGTGGCAGGTTTCCCATCTCCGACAACTTCGGGGCGGCGTTGCGACATACCTTTACCGAGCTTCATGGCGAGCCGCACACCTATCCAGCGGAATTAGATTTCCTGCAACCTTTATTTGATGAGCAGCGTAAGGTATCGGAGCTGCCCACGGCGGACGAATTGTTAGTGGAATACATCCATACACGATATGGTTATCACCTCTTCGTATTTCCTTTTGAAGGCAAGCTGGTGCATGAAGGTATGGCTGCCGTGGTGGCTTACCGGCTAAGTAGCATCCGTAATGCTTCGTTTAGCATTGCCAGCAACGAATATGGCTTTGAGCTGCTCTGCGACCATCCGCTACCCTTAGAAGAAGCACTGCAAAAGGGATTGTTTTCAACCGAAAAACTGTTTGATGATATCCAAAGCGGCATCAACATCCGTGAAATGGCACGGCGAAAATTCCGGGACATTGCTGGCATAGCGGGCTTGGTATTCCAAGGATATCCCGGCAAACCGATGAAAACCAAACATCTGCAAGCCAACTCTGGTTTGTTCTTTTCTGTATTCGAAGAATTCGATTCGGACAACCTGCTGTTGCGGCAGGCCTATGACGAGGTCTATGATTTCCAATTGGAAGCATCGCGCATGTATAAAGCGTTTGAACGCATAGAAACACACCGCATTGTGCTGCAACGTCCGGGTCACCTCACCCCCTTTGCGTTTCCTGTGTTTGCTGAATCTTTCCGCGAGCGATATAGCAACGAAGATTGGCAAGCACGCTTGGAGAAGCTGAAAACACAATTGGAGGCCTAACGCCATGAGCAAAACGATTGATATCATGGGTACGCCATTCGCCTTGCTTCCAGAAAGGGCGCTTCTCCTGCCTGCGCAAAAAACCTTGGTCGTTGCAGATTGGCACTTAGGTAAGGCCGCACACTTTCGCAAGGCTGGCATCTTCATGCCCTCCGTTCTGCATGATAAGGATACGACACGCCTACAGTCGTTGCTTGATGGCTATCCGATTCGCACGGTTGTGTTTTTGGGAGATCTGTTTCATAGCGATTTGAATAGTGAGTGGCTGGCTTTTGAACAGTTCCGCAGCGCCAATACCACAGTCCGGTTTGTCCTTACTCGAGGCAATCACGACATTCTGCCGGATAATTTGTTGAAAAAAAATGCTATCGAGGTCTTTGTCTCTTATCCGGTAGCGCCACATATCGTCTGTACGCACCACCCGATGGAACATGTGGCGGCCGGTCTAATCAACATTGCTGGCCATGTGCATCCGGGGTGCCTTATCCCAACGAAAGGGCGGCAAACTTACAGGCTACCTTGCTTTTATCACTATAGACAAACACTAATACTGCCCGCGTTCGGCGCTTTGACCGGAGTCCATCTTCTTCAGCCCCTCCGTGACGCGAACATTTACCCAATAGCAGGAAACGAAGTGTGGAAGTGGATACCAACGGAAAGATGACATTTCAAAAACAAATTTCGCCGTTTCCCTGTAACTTACTATTGAATGGTAATGACAAAAAGGAGGATAGCATTATGGCTGAAACATTGAGCAATCGAAAAGTGGCTATTTTAACGGCCGATGGGTTTGAAGAAATTGAATTGACCAGCCCCAGGGATGCATTGCAATTGGAAGGTGCGACCACACATATTGTATCGCCAAGTAAGGATGTTGTACGAGCTAAAAAAGGCAACGAATGGAGTCTTGATTTCGATGTGGATATGTCCCTGGATAAGGCGAATCCAAACGACTATGACGCCCTATTGCTACCGGGGGGCGTAATAAACCCAGACACGCTCCGAGTAGATGAAAAGGCATTGGAATTTGTAAAGGCCTTTTTTAGCGCCGGTAAACCGGTGGCAGCAATATGCCACGGTCCACAGGTGCTGATAGACGCTGAAGTGGTGGAGGGACGCCGAATGACTTCAGTCAAAAACATCAGCAAGGATCTGATTAACGCCGGGGCATTATGGGAGGACAGCGCCGTTGTTGTAGACCAGGGGTTGGTGACCAGCCGTACCCCCGACGACCTTCCCGATTTCAACGAAAAGATTATTGAAGAGTTTGCTGAGGGCAAACATGCTGGTCAGCATGCTTAGTATCATGCGGTAATTAGCGGTAATAACCAGGGGGGTCAGTAGCCCCCCTTTACTTGCATTTTCAATATAAATACCTTGTCGGTGGCGGTAATAAAAAGATAATCGCGATCCCGGCCCCCGAAGCATACATTAGCCGTCCAGTTGACTGGCACATCAATGTGTTCGATCCGCTCTCCTTGAGGGTTATAGACATCCACGCCTTTGCCGGTAAGGTAAATATTCCCTTTGCTGTCTATGGTCATACCATCCGAACCTTGCGATGCAAACAACTGCTTATCCGTGAGCGAACCGTCACGTTCAACGCGATACCGATATATTTTACTGTCACCAATATCTGCTACGTACAGCATTTTGCCATCCGGGGTGCCGATAATGCCATTGGGTTTTTTAAATTGATCGTCCAAGCGAATGACTTGGCCGTTTTTGTAAAGGTAAAGGCCCTGCGTCGGCATGTCCGGCTCCGTGCGGCTCCAGTAGTTGCGCTGGTAGTAAGGATCGGTAAAATAAATGAGCCCTGAAGGGGACACCCATACATCGTTGGGACCATTGAATAGCGAGTCATCATAGCCTGCCGCAAGCTTTTCGACCTGCTTATCCATACCGATGCGCCATAGCTCATACTGTTCGTCGGCACAGGCAATCAGGTACCCCTCGTTGTCGAAATAGAGGCCATTAGCACGCCCGGCGGGTTCCATGAAAATGGAAAGCTTGCCCTTGGTGTCATATTTCCATATCCGGTTATTGGGTTGGTCGGTAAAGAACACGTTCCCTTCCGCATCCATGGCCGGACCTTCGGTGAAGCCAAACCCGTCGGCCACCAGTTGTAATTTAGCGGCGGGTGCGACGACCTGCGCTGTGCATTCTAAACCGCATGCCAATGATAATAATGCAAGTAGATGGAGTTTTCTTTTCATGTGTATGGCAATTTATTTAATGATTTTAAAGTCTGTGCGACGATTTAGTTGGCGCCCCTCTTCAGTATCATTTCCAGCGATGGGCTGCGATGGTCCATACCCTTTATAGTGAAGCCGCCCCACGGCGATGCCTGCATGAATCAGGTAGTCATGTACGGCTTTGGCACGGTTCTCCGAAAGTGTTCTGTTATAGGCGTCGCTTCCCGTGTCATCCGTGTGCCCGCCGATTTCTATTCGTACTTCTTTATTTAATTGCAGAAAATCGATCAAATTGTCCAAGTCACTTTTGGACTGTGGCAACAACTCATACTGGTTTGTCTCAAAGAAAATATTGTTGAGTGTTTCTTTGTTCCCTATTTTTATCGGCGAAAGTGCAATACGGATTTCGTAGGCATCATTTATTTTTGTGCTGTCGTCAAGAGGGTAGTTTTTGGAGAAAAAGAGATATCCCGGATGTTTGACGTGAAGGGCATAGGTCTTGCCGAATGGCAAGGGTGCGAGGAATGTACCGTCTTCGTAGTCTGCGGATTCTTGGTATAGCGGTTCATTGGTCAAGATGTCTGTGACCGTTATTTCCGCTTGGATAGGCACATCACTGTCCGAGTCTACGATGGCGCCCTTAAGGTAAGCTACCGGGTTAGGTCGGCTAGCTTCGGGCAATTCGAACGAGTAAATATCCAATCCGCCCAGTGCATCCGGCCTGCGGCTGGAAAAGAAGGCATACCGACCATTCATGCTCACGGTCAGCGCGCTTTGTTCACGGTGGTCGTTAATGGGATAGCCGAGGTTATTTGGCTGTGGCCAATGACCATCAGCATCCATTTGGCTTTTGAAAATGTCCTTATCCCCAAATCCCGGCCATCCATTTGAAACGAAATAAAGGGTACGGTTGTCGGCGTGGATATACGGCGAACTTTCGTCAAAAGGAGTGTTGATAGCTGGACCGAGATTCTGCGGGTCACCCCATTGCCCATTACTTTGGAGTGTAGATTTCCAGATATCGTAGCCGCCCTGGCCACCACTTCTGTTGCTTACGAAATAAAGTGTTTTTCCATCTGCCCCCAGTGCTGGCTGTGCCTCCCAGCCCGCGCTGTTAATTGGCTCACCTAAATTATAGGGCTCGCCCCAACGGTCGCCTTCCCGCCGTGACACATAGATATCACAACTGCCTAATCCATTCGGGCGGTTGCATCCGGTGAAAAACAGGTATTTACCGTCAGCTGAGATACAATGTGCTCCTTCATTATATTGTGCTGAATTGATATCTCCCTCCAGAAACCGTGCTGGTTGCCATTTACCATTGCTATCCAGGGAACTCTCATAAAAACTTTCCCTTTCATTTACCTTACGGGTGAAGATAATGGTCCGATGATCGGCGGTAAGCTTGGGGAAGTACTCGTCATATTCCGTGTTGATGGCAGGCCCGGGATTGACAGGATGGAAATCCAGTGGATGTTGTTGAGCAGACAAGCTAAATTCGCAGTCCGCTATATATTTATTTGTGAGCCGTTTACCCGATGCATCCAGTCCGGGTATGGCCGCATAGTTCCGCAGTGCAGGTAACGCCTCCTGATAATTTCCGGTATGCAAAAGACTTTCGCCCAAGCCAAACCAGGTGAGCGGCGTCAAAGCGGGGTTCAGTTGAATAACACGGGAATAGTGGGGAATCGCCTTTTCATAGTCGCGTTGTCTACGATAAATATCGCCCAATTGCTGGTGAGCTGCAGCGAAGTCCGGGTCAAGTGCAACGGCGGATTCCAAAGACGCAACAGCCAGTGCGTATTGCCTGTTTTTTAGTTGACTACCCGCCTTTTCGAAAGCTTGCTGGGCTCTTCGGTTTAGGGAATGTTCCTGCGCGCTGCCAGTCACAAAGAACAGCACGACGCATAACGGGAAGGTATACAACGATTTTCGCATTGGATCGACTCAGTTTTCTACGCTAAGGTAATCGTTTTTTTTCTTAGCCGAGATGGATTTGCACCTTATTTGCTCTTTTTAATACTGTTCAGCTGTTGTTTAATTTCTGCACCAACTGCTAACCTGCCACTGATAGCTGCCTGTTCGTAAAGCAGTTCATCCCAATCTTCAGTCCCGCGCCAAAGCGTCTTTTTGAGTGCCAGGAGCGCTTCCTGGTTTGTATTGAGCAAGGACATACAAAACCCATGAACCTTGTCGTCAAGATCATCAACAGAAGGCATCACCGTGTGAAAAAGGCCATGTTGCAATGCCCATTGCGCATCAAAAAACACCGTCGGATTAAGGGAAAGCGCGGTCAGGGCTGATACGCCAATTTTGCGGGCCAAAGCCGGTGCGATGACAAACGGACCTAAATGGATGCTGATTTCGCTCAATTTAACCGCAGCTTTCTCCGATGCAAAACAGTAATCGCACGACGCGATAAGGCCTACTCCGCCGCCGACAGCCTTACCTTGTACTCTTCCAATGACGAGTTTGGTCGACTTCCGTATGGCGTTTATGACATCGGCAACACGCGAAAAAAAAGCGGTCCCGGCCTGTTCATCTGCTAAAGTCAGTAGTTCATCGAAACTTGCACCAGCGCAGAAGGCCCCTTCACCACTGCTTTGCAAGAGAATCAGTTTAGTTGCCATACTGGCGCTCGCTGTCTCAATATGTTCACGCAGTTGCGTGAGCAAGTTCGACGGCAACGCGTTATGAACAGGATGGCCGAAGGTGATTATGGCTAATCCTGAAGTATCGATTGCTGTTTTTACGAATCCAGAGTCCATGAAGTCGTTGTGCGCGTCAGGCCGTCAAACGAATTTATTCCCGGATTTTTCCTTAACATCCGCGACAATCTGTTTCACACCTTGCTCTTGATCTTTCGGACAGATCATCAACGTATCGTCTGATTGGACCACGATAAAGTTATGCAATCCTTTGACGATGACCAGCTTATCTTTAGGCGTATGGATCATGCAGTTGGACGAGTCATATACAATGACGTTTTCCGCAGAAGAAGATACGTTGCCCAAGTAGTCCTTTTCGGCCAGTTCATAGATAGATGCCCAGGTGCCTAAGTCAGACCAACCGAAGTCTGCGGGAAGCACATATACATTATCCGCCTTTTCCATGATGGCGAAATCGATGGAAATATTGACACACCGGACAAAAGCGCCAGAAATAAATTTGGTCTCGTGGTCGGAATTATACAGGTCGGTTCCTTCCTTAAACACCTCATTCATCTCTGTCTGATATTTTTGGAACGCGCTGATAATGGAGTTGGCAGACCAGATAAATATGCCGGCATTCCACAGGAAATCGCCACTTTGCAAAAATGTTTTGGCTAATTCAAGGTTGGGCTTTTCTGTAAAAGTCTTGACTTTCTTAAATCCCGGTGTTGTTGCGCTTTTGCCATACTGAATGTAACCATAGCCTGTATCTGGGCGAGAGGGCTTGATGCCTAAGGTAATCAGCCAATCATTGCTTTCCGCGCATTTGAGCCCTTTGGTGATATCACTTACAAAAACGTCCGTTTCGAGAATCAAATGGTCGGCTGGAGCAATGACCATCGTGGCATTCGGATTCAGTTGGAGTATTTTGTGGCTCGCGTATGCGATGCATGGTGCGGTATTGCGCATAATGGGTTCCAAAATCAATTGCCGGGCTGATAGCTCGGGCAATTGCTCACGAACCAAATCTGCGTAGGACTCGTTCGTGGCCACAAAGATGTTTTCTGGGGGGACAATTTTCTGAAAACGGTCATATGTCGCCTGGATGAGTGTTTTTCCGGTGCCCAGCATATCGATGAATTGCTTTGGCATTTTGGTGCGGCTTACGGGCCAGAATCGGCTCCCGATACCTCCGGCCATGATAACGGCATAATAATTCTTCATTGGTTCTTGTTTTGTGTCGGCCAATCAGCGGTCAATACCTACTGCAGCTTTATTTTGTTAAAACTAAAAATTTAAATTTAGTATTTAAAACCCAACAGCCTAAATTATCCCTTCTTTCAATAAATCATGTAAATGCACGATTCCATCATATGATTGTTCGTTCAATACCAAAAGCTGTGTAATATTATGTTGACGCATTATATCGAACGCGTGCACCGCCAACTCATTTTTATCGATGGTTTTGGGACACCTGCCCATAATGTCTTTTGCAGCCAACCCATCGATTTGAGGATGATTTTCAAGCATCCGTCTTATATCGCCATCCGTAATGATTCCAATCAAATCGTCTCCGCGGATTACCGCTACTGCGCCTAAGCGATGCTTGGTTATGGTCACGATAACTTCACGCACCGATGCTTCCGATGTCACCCACGGCTTTGGATTTTGCGTGGATAGATCGGCTACCTTGAGGTACAGGCGCTTACCCAAGGCGCCGCCGGGATGGTAGCGGGCAAAATCCTGATCGGTAAACTGACGGCACTCCAAAAGACAAATGGCCAAGGCATCGCCCATTGCTAATTGGGCTGTCGTGCTGGTGGTGGGAGCAAGGTTATGCGGGCAGGCCTCTTTTTCTACCGTAGCATCCAAGACATAGTCGGCTTGGTGCGCCAAATAAGATTGGATGTTGCCCACAACGGCTACCAGCAGGTTTTGTGTTTGCCTCAGTAACGGTACCAATACTTTTATTTCCGGCGTATTACCGCTTTTGGAAACTACAACGACGAGATCATCTTCCTGAATAATACCCAAATCGCCGTGTATGGCGTCCGCGGCATGCATAAATATTGCCGGCGTACCCGTAGAGTTTAGCGTCGCTACAATTTTTTGCGCGATGATAGCACTCTTGCCGACTCCTGTAACTATCACTCTTCCCTTCAATTCCAAGATAGCCCCGACAACGGCAATAAAATCACTGTCAATTCGTTCCGTCAGTTTGTTTAAAGCATTTGCCTCTTGCGTCAAAACGTTTATTGCGATATTTTTGATTTCGGAATTGCTTTTCACAAATATATTTTCTAATTTTAGATACTGATATGCGCAAAAATATGTTATTTTGGGCATTCTTTGGTTATCAGTCTATCTAAATTTTTGCGAGAGGCGCAATGGAAATAGAGAAAAGATTATTTGACAATTTACAGGAATTTTTTGGTTTTGATACATTTAAAGGCGATCAGGAAGCAATAATCACCAATATTTTGCAGAAAAGGGACACCTTCGTGATCATGCCTACCGGAGGGGGAAAGTCCATTTGCTATCAACTGCCAGCACTGATGAGTGAAGGCACAGCCATTGTTATCTCTCCGCTTATTGCGTTAATGAAAAATCAAGTGGACCAGCTCCGATCCTTTGGTGGCGATGACAGCATCGCCCATTTTCTGAACTCGTCCTTGAATAAAAGTGATGTCATGCGCGTAAGGCAAGATGTTATTACGGGTAAAACCAAGCTGCTTTATGTCGCACCCGAATCATTAGCCAAATCAGAGAACGTAGAATTCTTAAAGCTTATCACAGTGTCGTTTGTAGCTGTTGATGAAGCGCATTGTATATCAGAATGGGGGCATGACTTCCGGCCGGAATACCGCAAAATTCGGTCGGTGATTAACTCCATAGGCAATGACATCCCTGTGATAGCACTTACGGCTACAGCTACACCTAAAGTGCAGTCGGACATCCGTAAAAATCTGCAAATGAATGAAGCGACGTTATTTAAGTCGTCATTCAACAGGCCAAATCTCTACTATGAGGTGCGACCAAAACGCAATGTCGTCAAGGAAATCGTTAGGTTTATTAAAAATAATTCAGGGAAATCGGGCATTATTTATTGTTTAAGCCGCAAGAAGGTTGAAGAAATTGCCGAGGTGTTAAATATCAACGGCATCAAGGCACTGCCTTATCATGCCGGATTGGACGCCAAAACAAGAGCTGATACGCAAGACAAGTTCCTCATGGAGGATGTCGAGGTTATTGTAGCGACAATAGCCTTCGGTATGGGTATTGACAAACCGGATGTGCGTTATGTCATCCACCATGATATTCCCAAGAGCATGGAAGGCTATTACCAGGAAACTGGCAGGGCAGGGCGTGACGGCGGAGAAGGGCACTGCCTGGCATTTTATTCTGAGAAGGATATCGAGAAGCTGACCAAATTCATGAAAGACAAACCGGTCTCCGAACGTGAGATAGGTACGCAAATCCTAAAAGAAGTCATCGATTATTCGGAGTCTTCAGTATGCCGGCGAAAACAGATCCTCCACTATTTCGGCGAAAACTTTGACGAGACGGGCTGTAACAGCATGTGTGATAATTGTAGCTCGCAACAGGTTCAGTTTGATGCGGAAGAATCGTTGTTAAATGTGCTGAAATTTATTCAACAGCAAGGCGAGAAGTTTGACGACCACCACATCATCAACGTTTTCATGGGCCAAAACAATCAACCGATTTCTTCTTACAAACATGATACACATCCGTTGTTCGGAAGTGGAAAAGAACACGGGGTTATTTATTGGAAGTCGTTGATCAGGCAGGCGGTGTTGAACAATTTTTTAGCAAAGGACATCGACCATTACGGGTTATTGATGCTGACCGAATCAGGTAAACGATATATCGAAAATCCTTATGGCATCAAATTTATCCTGAACAAACCGATGGAAGCGGCGTCAGAAGACGGCGTTGATGACACTGTACAGCAAAGTGGGGGAGCCGTAGACACGCAGTTGCTAAAAATGCTGAAGGATCTCCGAAAAAAGATAGCGAAACAAAAGGGCTTACCTCCATTTGTTGTTTTCCAGGATCCATCATTGGATGAAATGTGTACCCACTATCCTGTGACCATTGATGAGCTAAAGCAAATCCATGGCGTTGGAGCGGGAAAAGCAATGAAATTCGGCGCTCAGTTTGTGGAGCTCATCAAGCAATACGTAGAGGAGAACGAAATCGATCGCCCACAGGATTTGGTGATTAAAGGCACGGCGAACAAGTCGGCATTGAAGGTATCCATTATCCAGAACATCGATCGCAAGATAGGCCTTGAAGACATCGCGCACTCGAAGGGCATTAGCTATGAAGATCTGTTGAAAGAGGTGGAGTCTATCGTCAACTCAGGTACAAAACTCAATCTGGGCTATTTTGTCGACGAAATCATCGATGAAGAACGGCAGGATGAGGTATTTGATTACTTTCGAAGCGCGGAAGTGGACTCCATAGATCAGGCACTCCGTGACTTAGGACCGGAAGATTATACGTATGAAGAGATCCAATTAATGCGCATCAAGTTTATGTCCGAATTGGGGAATTGATTTAGAAAATGACACTACACAATATTCCGGGCATTAAACATGCCGATTCTACTAATTTTTTCCTGATGGCCGGTCCCTGCGCCATCGAAGGTGAAGAGATTGCGCTGCGGATTGCTGAACGAATCGTCGCGATTACAGACAAACTGGCCATTCCTTATGTTTTCAAGGGCTCTTATCGTAAGGCAAACCGCTCGCGGGTAGATTCGTTTACCGGTATTGGCGACGAAAAGGCGCTGAAGATATTGCGCAAGGTAGGAACGACTTTCGGTGTGCCGACGATAACCGATATACATGAAAGCGGTGAAGCGGAAATGGCCGCCGAGTATGTGGATGTATTACAAATACCGGCATTCCTTTGCCGGCAAACCGATTTGCTCATCGCTGCGGCAAAAACGGGCAAAACGGTCAACATAAAAAAAGGCCAGTTCCTTTCGGCGGGGGCCATGCGGTTTGCAGTAGACAAGGTAAAGGATGGAGGCAACGATAATGTAATTCTCACGGACAGGGGCAATACGTTTGGTTATCAAGACTTAATCGTAGATTTCAGGGGGATCCCCGAGATGAAGAGCTTTGGCGTGCCGGTAGTAATGGATTGTACACACTCGTTACAACAACCCAATCAAGCGTCCGGCGTGACCGGAGGAAAGCCGGCACTTATTGAAACCATTGCCAAGGCGGCTATCGCGGTAGGGGCAGACGGATTATTTATTGAGACACACCCAGACCCAGCCAACGCGAAATCAGACGGCGCGAATATGCTGCACTTGGATTTGTTGGAAGGCTTGCTACAAAAATTGGTGAAACTACGGGCCGCCATACAATAAGCTATCCCACATGCGGCGCCTGTACGTGTTCAATGCCGCGTGGAAGATTAACTAATAAAACCTTTTACATATTGCTTGGTTAATTCCTCCTTGGGGTTGAGCAACAGCTCTTCCGTAGGTCCGAACTCGACAATTTCCCCCATGTATACAAAAACGATGTAATCCGATATCCGTCGGGCTTGACGCAAAATATGGGTCACCAACACGATGGTATATTGTTCTTTTAGCCGTACGAACAGGTCTTCTATCTTATGCGTTGAAATGGGATCAAGCGCCGATGTAGATTCGTCGCCGAGGATGATTTCAGGCTCAACAGCCAGCCCCCTGGCGAGGCAAAGCCGTTGTTGTTGGCCAATAGAAAGTTTGGCCGCAGAGGTGTGCAAGCGGTCCTTTACTTCTTCCCAAAGCCCGGTGTCTTTCAGCTGCTTTTCGACGATGTCGTCCAAATCCGTTTTTTTTCGTATACCGTGTATTCTTGGTCCATAGGCGACATTGTCATAGATAGACATAGGTAACGGATAAGGGCGTTGTGACAGGAGCCCCATTTTCTTACGGATATGCGTCACTTCGGCAGCGGGTGCATAAATATCTTCCTCGTCTACCAATACACTTCCGGTTACCCTTACGTCGGCTGTATCATCCAGCAATCGATTAAAAGTCTTCAACAACGTAGTTTTGCCACATCCCGAAGGGCCGATAATCGACGTCACGCTTTTATCGGGAATATTGATATTGACATGTTTAAGAATATGATGGCCACCAATGTGAACATTCAAATCCTTGACACGTATGAGCGGATGTTGCGTCATCTATATTTTGTGTTTAGTCTGTTTTGCTGCAAGAAAATGTGAAGCGACAACAATAGCTAAAATAATCACAGTAAGGATAAGTGCGGAGGCATATGCACGGCCCTGCACCTCGGGTATGGGGCTTCCCAATTGGAAAAATATTGCCAAGGGCAACGTAGCCGCGGGTTCATCCAAGTATTTCGGAATGTTGTCGCTGAAGCCTGCTGTAAAGAGTACCGAAGCTACGTCGCCAATGCCGCGGCCAAAAGCAAGGAGGATGGCTGTATAAATGCCAGGTTTGATTTGACGAAGGATCACCTTGGCAGCTTCCCATCGCGTAGCCCCCAAGGATAGCGCAGCATGTTTAAGTTCCTTGGGTACGGTAGTAATGACCTCATCCAGCGTACGTACCAAAATAGGAATAATCAGTAACGTGACAGCAATGACACCGCCAAGCAACGAAGCGCGAACGCCCAGCCAAATCATAATACTGAAGGCGAAAGCGCCATATACGATAGAAGGGATGCCAAACAGAACATCATAGGCTAGTTTGGCTGATTTGTTCAATAAGCTTCCGCTCTTTAGGTAGATATTCAGATAAATGGAAATCGGGATGCTGACTAGCAGCCCCAATATGGTGGCGCCTCCTGCCAAGTAGAGCGAGCCGATGATTGCATTGAGCACGCCGCCTTCTTTGCCTATATAAAAGCCGCCTTGTGGGGCTTTAGATACCATATCCCAAGTAAGATAGGGCAATCCTTTGATCACAATAGTACCAACAATTAAAAACAAGCTGGAACTGAGTACGGTACAAGCGCCTACCATCAATACCTTAAAAACGGTTTCTTCAGCTTTTCTTTTTTTGATACTCATGAGGCGCTGTATTTTGATTCAACACGATGAAGAACAATGCGCGAAACGAGATTAAACAAAAAGATGATAACAAATAACAGCAACGCCGCAAACATCAATGCGGAATCATACAACGGAATGGACATCATTTCGCCAAAATTATTCGCAATAAGTGCAGGTAGGGGATACCCGCCGTCAAAAACAGATGTAGGTGCAATCGGCACATTCCCGCAGACCATTAGTACGGCAATGGTTTCACCGAATGCTCGCGATACTGCCAATACGGTTGCCGCAACAATTCCAGATAACGCCCGCTTAAGCACGACTTTTTTAATGGTTTCCCATTTAGTAGCCCCCAAAGAAAGGGATGCATCCTTGAGTTCTTTAGGAATGGTGCGTAACACTTCAGAAACAATGCTGACCAGAATGGGAAATATCATCACCGCCAACACCACGCCGCCCGTAAATACCGTATAACCGCTTGAGTAATCGGTAAACTGAGGGGCGATATACTCACGGACGATGGGTACCACAAAAAATATACCCCATACTCCATAAATCACAGGAGGAATCCCTGCAAGGATATTGACCAACGGCAGGATAACACTACGCACACCTGGTTTGGCATACTCAGTAAGATAAATTGCAGTAAGTAAGCATAAAGGCAGCGCGACTACGATGGCAATCAGTGTAACCCACAATGTACCCATGATAAACGGGTAAAAACCAAACTGGCCTTTGGAGGGAGCCCACTCACTGGCACTGAAGAGCGATAGCAGGGTTTGTTCTTCGAATAAAGGCGCGGCCCGCCAATATAAACCAATGCCAATCAAAAACACAAAGGATACCGACGCAATTGATAGGATAAGCATCGTGTTGGCTATCAATTTATCTTTAATAATCCTCCAGTTCACAATATCAATTTAGTTTAGCAAGTTCTTCCTTTAGCAGTTCTTCATGTAGTGGGATATAACCGTTTTCCAGCAGAATCGCCTGCGACTCCTTAGTCAACACAAATTGGATAAATTCAATCACCACAGCATCATCCGGTTTGCCCTTCAACAGAAACGAGAGATTGCGCGACGGAGGCGATGGATACCGGCCGAGTGCGACTGCCTGGGTAAGGCTATCGATGGTATCATAGAAATTTTCCTCCGATGAAATCCTGCCGTCTCCGTTTAAATCTATCGGGATGACCCGGATACCCGCCGTCTGTTGCCGTGTTTTTAAATCATAAACGTAGTTGATGTTGTTGAACCCTACGGCTAATGGATTTTTTTGGATAGCCTGCGCAATGCCAGGATCCCCGAAAATACCCACTCCTTTGAGTTCTTCCTGCGAGCTCCCTAAGAACGCTGCCCAGGTCTCTGCGGCGCCCGCAGCGTCCGATCGGACATATACATGCAAATCATCAGGAGAAAATGTGGGATCCAACTGACTCCATTTTAAACGGTTGCCTTTTACGAATACCTCACTCAACTCTCGTTGCTTTAATCCACGTTCCAAGATGGCATTCCGATTAGGATTGTGCTCGCTGAACGTCCCAACAACTGCATCTTTCGCCACATTGATGACATAAGCGCCACGCGCATATTCCTGCTGGTGAATGTCGCGTGATACTAACCCGATGTCTACCATTCCACTTAATGCATCAGCGATACCTTTGCCGGCGCCCCCGGCAGAGATGTTAAAGCGAACATTAGGATGCACCTCCTTGAATTGTTCGCTCCATAATACGACAAGGGGATAGAGCGCAAAGGCGCCCGATACAGTGATCGTTCCCCGCAGCTCCTTTCCGCCGTCCAAACTGGATGAATTTTTAGGAGCACAGCCACACTGTACACTGATAAAAATGACTGTTAAAATACGAAGTGATAAATACAGTATGCCGTTAATCCTCATATCGTCATAAACTCGAGTTGGCAAATATATACAAAATAGGTAGACATTATATAATTCAGTAAATTTTAGTTGTTGAATAAAAATTATACTACTTATTCTATATACTTGCGTATATTTGCCTGCGTGGGCTATACACATCGAAGCATGGTCTGAAATGGCGCAAATCGTGCAACGTATAAACAACGCCCTCCGTGTAGGTAGTTCTTAAAAACTAAACAACATCATGCAGAGTTTTAGGACAGAACTCGAGAACCCGATAGTAGAAAAGGAGATTATCGAACTCGAACGTAAAATCAGGGAGTACCAGGAAGGCAAGATTGCGGAAGAGAAGTTCCGCAGTCTCCGGCTGGCGAGAGGCGTATACGGCCAGCGGCAGCCCGGTGTGCAGATGGTCCGTATTAAGCTGCCATTTGGCAAAGTAACATTCAAGCAGTTGCTTCGGATAGCTGATATATCGGATGAATACGCGAGCAGTAATTTGCACTTGACCACCCGGCAGGATATCCAAATCCATTATGTTAGCTTAGCCAAAACACCTGAATTGTGGACTAAACTTGCGCAAGACGATATTACCTTGCGGGAGGCGTGCGGCAATACGGTCCGGAATGTGACCGCGTCGCCCAATGCGGGGATTGATCCGGAAGAGCCATTTGACGTATCGCCGTATGCGCAAGCTTTGTTTTCCTACTTCCTCCGGAATCCGATTTGCCAGGAAATGGGGCGCAAATTTAAGGTCGCTTTTTCATCCAGTGAACGGGATACCGCGTTCAGTTATGTCCATGATTTGGGTTTCATTCCCAAAGTCCGCACCGTAGCAGGCATTGATGAACGAGGTTTCAAGGTCATGCTGGGTGGCGGATTGGGTGCACAGCCGATGATTGCCCATGTGGTTCATGACTTTTTGCCTGAGGACCAACTCATCCCTTATACAGAAAGCGTCATTCGTGTGTTTGACCGTTATGGCGAACGCAATAACCGGAATAAAGCCCGATTTAAGTTTCTTGTTCAAAAAATAGGACTTGAGGAAGTGCTGCGATTGGTTGACGAAGAACATACAGCAAATAAAGTGAAGTCGTTTATGGTCGATCGAAATGCAGTGCCCCAACCGGAGCCGCCTGAGGTATCCCCAGTCGTTGCGGAACTGCCGATAGACCTGTTTCGTTACGAGGTATGGGAAAAAACCAACGTGTTCCCCCAAAAACAGGAAGGGTTCTATGCAGTCTATGTGAAAGTACCGACAGGCGACCTCAGCACGACCAAGGTCCGTAAACTCGTCGAAGGCGTAAAGGGTCATATCGCCGATGAAATACGCATCACGCAAAATCAGGGCTTACTATTTAAATTTGTCAGGAAGCAGTCATTGCCTCATGTCTTTAACATATTGAACAGCCTCGGGCTTGCGGCGCCGGGTTTCGACAGCGTGGCGGACGTGACAACCTGTCCCGGTACGGACACCTGTAATTTGGGGATTTCAAATAGCACAGAGATGGCGCGGGTGCTCGAACAGTTGATTTACGAGGCGTATGCAGATCTGGTCTACAACCGCGAACTAAAGATAAAAATCAGTGGCTGCATGAACTCTTGTGGACAGCACGGATTGGCGCACATCGGGTTTCATGGCAGTTCGTTAAAAGCTGCCGGCAAGGTGGTCCCCGCAGCACAGGTTATGATGGGTGGAGGTACACTCGGCGATGGCCTCGGCAGGGTGGCGGATCGCGTAATCAAGGTTCCTTCCAAACGGGTCACCGACGTTTTACGATTGATCTTAGACGACTATGCGTCCTATGCCATGGAGGGCGAACTATTTCACGATTACTACGATCGGCAAACCAAGGATTATTTCTACCGTTTACTTAAGCCGTTGGCCGATTTGACCACATTGACGGATGACGAGTTTGTGGATTGGGGCCACGAAGAAACATTTCAAACGGCAATCGGTGTTGGCGAATGCGCGGGTGTAGTAATCGATTTGGTCGCTACTTTGCTGTTTGAGGCCGAGGAAAAGCTGGACTGGGCGAACGAAAGTTACCGAACGGGGGGATATGCCGATGCCATATACCACGCCTATAGCGTGTTTGTCAGCGTCGCGAAGGCATTATTACTCGATAAAGGGGTCAACAGCAGCTCGCAGCATGCCATTCTTAAGGACTTCGACAATCACTTTGTCGAAACCGGGGAGTTTACTGTTTCGGGTGGTTTTGCCGAACACGTCTTGCAAATTAATAAACATGAGCCTTCC
This sequence comes from Parapedobacter sp. ISTM3, assembly GCF_016533505.1. Taxonomy (NCBI): domain Bacteria; kingdom Pseudomonadati; phylum Bacteroidota; class Sphingobacteriia; order Sphingobacteriales; family Sphingobacteriaceae; genus Parapedobacter; species Parapedobacter sp. ISTM3. Next base: position 146,624 of record NZ_JAENGN010000006.1, read on the forward strand.
GAAACTTTTGCCAGCTATTACTTGGCGGCGGCGATCGATTTCTTTGAAACAACGAAGGCAAAGCGAAAGGCCAAAGACATGATCAACGTCTAACGGCCTGAAGACTATCATATCCAACGGACAGACATATGAAACTTTACCCGAAAATAACGTTGGTAGGGGCAGGGCCCGGCGATGCCGATTTGATTAGCCTCAAAGGCTTGAAGGCATTGGCTATGGCCAACGTGGTCCTTTATGATGCATTGATAAATGACGAACTGTTGACCTATGCGCCAGCGCATGCACTACGGGTATATGTGGGCAAACGGGCAAATCGCCACGCGTACAGCCAACAGGAAATTAACGAAATGATGGTTGCCTACGCACGGTCCCAAGGTCACGTCGTCCGTCTCAAAGGGGGTGATCCGTTCGTATTTGGCAGAGGCGGGGAAGAGCTGGAATATGCAGCTAAACACTTTATACCTACCGCCGTCGTGCCAGGCATATCCAGTTCCATAGCCTTAGCGGGGCTACAGGGCATTCCGCTAACCTACAGGGGGGTGAGTGAGAGTTTTTGGGTAATCACCGGCTCTACGACGACAGGTGTAATAGCCAAGGATATTTATACCGCTGCCAAGACAGATGCGACGGTGGTCGTACTGATGGGATTAAATAAGTTAACCGAGATCACCGAAATCTACAGGCAGGAGGGAAGAGGTAATCTTCCCGTGGCGATTATCCAGAATGGTTCCTTGCCCGATGAAAAAATCGCATTAGGAACAATGGACACCATTGAAGCTGAAGCCGGCGATCAACAAATAGGGGCTCCCGCGGTGATTATAATAGGAGAGGTGGTGGGTAAACACGAACGGTTTACATCACGCCAACGGCGTGCGGTGGCAATATAAATAACAGAAAACAAGAATGGACAATCAGTTATTCCCGATCTTTCTGCAATTGAATCACTTACGAACACTCCTTGTCGGCGGGGGCGGTGTAGCACTTGAAAAGCTTACCGCCTTGCTCCGGAACAGCCCACAGGCGTCCGTTACCGTGGTTGCGAAACGCTTAATACCTGAAGTTCGTGCATTTGTACGCGACTATCCTTCGGTTCAGGTATTCGAACGGGCTTTTGACGATACGGATTTGGATAATGCGGATTTGGTGGTCGTGGCATCAAATAACCCTTTTTTAAATGCTCATATCCGCCAGGAAAGCCGTAAGCGGCACCTTCTGATCAATGTTGCGGACAAACCGGATCTATGTGACTTTTACCTGGGTTCAATCGTCAAGAAGGGGAATCTCAAGCTAGGTATATCCACCAATGGCAAATCACCCACAATGGCCAAACGCATCAAGGAGTTATTGGATGAATCGATTCCCGATGAAATTGACGAAACGCTCCAATACATGAGTGAATTGCGCGATTTATTAAAAGGGGATTTTACGGATAAAGTGAGGGAACTGAACGCCCACACTGCTTCGTTGCTGATGTCAAAACGGACGCATGGAAACACTGGTAGATGAAATAAAGAGAAGTTTGGCCGATAGGCACGTAGTGGAGGCGTTGGCTATATTGACCGAACGATTTCCAGGAAAGGTTGTGTTTTCCACTAGTTTTGGTATTGAGGATCAGGTTATTGCTCATTTTATTTTTAGCAATAATTTACCCATCCGAGTTTTCACCCTTGAGACCGGTCGGCTATTTCCGGAAACCTACTACGTATGGAACCGAACCTTAGAAACATATGCCGCAGAGATAGAAGCTTATTTTCCGGATACTTGCGCAGTGCAGCGATTAATCAGCCAAAAGGGGCCGTCAAGCTTTTATGAATCCATCGAAAACCGGAAGGAATGTTGCCGGATTCGCAAGATTGAGCCATTACAGCGGGCCCTCGAAGGCGCAGCATGCTGGATTACGGGAATCAGGGCCGACCAATCGGACAACAGGCAGGGCATGTCACAAGTAGAGTGGGATAACACCAATCAACTTATTAAATTTCATCCAATCTACACCTGGTCACTTGACGATGTATGGCAGTTTGTCAAAAACCAAAATATTCCCTATAATCCTCTTCACGACAAGGGATTCCCTAGTATCGGTTGTGCACCGTGCACCCGTGCAGTACGAGCGGGAGAAGATTTCAGGGCCGGGCGTTGGTGGTGGGAAGACAAAAGTAAAAAGGAGTGTGGATTGCACGCAACGAGCTCATAGTTTGAAAAATAGAGAATAGTATGGATTATTTAGATCAGTTAGAGGCAGAGGCTATTTACATCCTACGGGAAGTGGCAGGCCAATTTGAAAAGCCTGCATTATTGTTTTCAGGTGGAAAGGATTCAATTACATTGGTTCACCTCGCTGAGAAAGCCTTCCGCCCCGGCAAATTTCCCTTTCCATTGGTGCATATTGATACCGGACATAACTTTCCAGAAACCATAGCCTTCCGTGACCAATTAGTCGCAGGTTTGGGCGAAAAACTGATTGTGGGCTATGTACAAGACAGCATAGACGCCGGTAAGGTAGTTGAGCAAAAGGGCAAGCATGCCAGCCGCAATGCCCTGCAAACGGTGACCCTCCTCGACACGATTGCCGAGCACGGCTTTGACGCTTGTATCGGCGGTGCCAGAAGGGATGAGGAGAAAGCACGAGCCAAAGAACGGATATTTTCCGTGCGCGACGAATTCGGACAATGGGATCCGAAGCGCCAACGTCCCGAACTTTGGAACATATACAACGGACGGATCCAGAAGGGCGAAAACGTGCGGGTATTTCCCATCAGCAACTGGACTGAGCTGGATGTGTGGAATTACATTCGCAGGGAGGGCATTAAGCTTCCGTCGATCTATTTTTCACATGAACGAGACGTGATTACTCGGAATGGCCAGTTGATGGCTGCCTCCGAATTCTTGAATATTGACCATGAAGATGTTGTGGAGTACCGCAAGGTGCGCTTCCGTACCGTGGGGGATATGACCTGCACGGCAGCTGTGCCGTCTGAGGCTTACCACATCGACGATATCATCGATGAGATTCGTCTGTCGAACATCAGCGAACGCGGAGCACGGATGGATGACAAGGTTTCGGAAGCGGCCATGGAAGACCGCAAGAAAAGTGGGTATTTTTAAGACAAATAACACAAGGAAAGACTGAAATCATAACCTGAATAATAAATGGATATACTCAAATTCTTCACCGCGGGCAGTGTGGATGACGGGAAAAGTACCCTGATCGGAAGGTTGTTGTACGATACCAATTCCGTGCTGGATGACCAACTCGAAGCCATCCGACGTGCCAATCGCAAGAACAATGACGGTACATTGGATTTAGCCATACTAACCGATGGGCTGAAAGCCGAGCGCGAGCAGGGTATCACTATTGATGTAGCCTATAAATATTTTCAGACCGAGGAACGGAAATTTATCATAGCCGATACTCCCGGGCACATTCAATATACAAGAAACATGGTAACAGGTGCCTCTAATGCCGACTTAGCCATTATCTTGATTGACGCCCGGAAAGGGGTGGTCGAGCAGACGCGAAGGCATTCGTTCATCGTATCGTTGTTGGCTATTCCAAATGTATTGGTTTGCGTCAATAAGATGGATATGGTAGACTACGACCATTCGGTCTTCGATAAAGTGAAGGATGATTACGAACGGCTAACCGAAAGCCTGAACATCCGGCAAGTCGACTATATTCCGGTAAGCGCGTTAAAAGGTGATAATATCGTCAATCGGTCAGCCAATATGCCGTGGTTTACAGGATCACCATTGCTCAGATTCCTGGAAACCATACCGATCAGCCAAGCCGTGGAAACCGCAAAGGCGAGATTCCCCGTGCAGTGGGTCATCAGACCCCAGACAGATGAATTGCACGACTACCGTGGATATGCGGGACGGGTTATCGGCGGTTCATTCCGGGTAGGGGATCCCGTGGTCGCGATGCCATCGGGCTTCGGCAGTGTCATCAAGCGCATCGAATTGGCCTCGGATGACCTGAATGTCGCCGAAAATGGCGCCTCTGTGGTTATCCACTTGACGGACGATATCGATATCAGCCGTGGCGACATCCTGGTAAAACAAGGTGAACAGCCAGCGGTATCCCGACAATTCGAAGCCGAAATTTGTTGGATGGATGCCAAATCGCTTGACCCAAGCCAAATTTACTTATTACAACATCACGGCAAAACAACTAAAGTGAAAGTACAAGATGTTATTTATCGCATCGATATGCAAACGCTGGAAAAATCGTCCGGCAGTGAATTCGGACTAAATGATATCGGTAAAATACAGTTCAAATCGGCGGATCCATTAGCCATGGATCCATACACGGCAAACAAAGCCAACGGCGGTGCCATCCTTATCGATTCGCGTAATAATTTGACCGTAGCTGCATTAATGATTACAAAGCTGGACTAACTCGTACAGTAGCCGTTCATGCAGCTTGGACGGTCTAATGGGTTGGTGAGGCGAACACTATTTAACATAACGTCAATTATATAATTTACCCAACTTAGTGACTTTCCAAAAATAGCCCGACCCATTTAAAAATTAGTTTACAGAACACAATCATTATTAAAAATTTTTAAATTTGTGGCTCCAGACACTATATTAAATTTACATGTCAGAATATTCCCAATCGTTTATTGATTACGTAGCTGCACGCAATCCAAACCAAGCTGAATTTATACAAGCCGTCAAAGAAGTCTCAAGCGATGTCATTCCTTACATCGACGAACATGCACCTGAGCTTATCAATTTGAAATTGCTGGAACGAATGGTTGAGCCGGAGCGAACAATTTCATTCCGGGTTGTCTGGCTTGACGATAATCGGCAGGTGCAAATAAACCGGGGTTATCGTGTACAGATGAACAGTGCGCTTGGTCCGTATAAAGGCGGACTACGATTTGCTCCAACGGTTAACCTAAGTGTCTTAAAATTTTTAGCATTTGAGCAAATATTCAAGAATAGTCTCACCGGGTTGCCCCTTGGTGCAGGCAAAGGTGGCGCAGATTTCAACCCCAAAGGCAGATCGGACAACGAAATTATGCGTTTTTGTCAAAGCTTTATGACCGAACTTTATCGGCATATCGGTTCAGACACGGACGTGCCCGCGGGTGATATTGGTGTCGGCCAACGCGAAATCGGTTATTTATTTGGCCAGTATAAACGTCTCCAGAACAACTTTACTGGTGTCTTAACGGGCAAAGGTCCGGCCTGGGGCGGTAGCTTTATGCGGCCCGAAGCCACTGGATTTGGATTACTGTACTTTGTCGAGCGAATGCTTTATGAAAATGGTGACTCATTGAAAGGAAAAAAGGTGGCTATCTCCGGCGCCGGTAACGTAGCTTATTATGCAGCTTTGAAAGCAATAGCGCTTGGCGCTAAAGTGGTTACCATTTCGAACAGTAACGGGACAATCTATGATGAAAGTGGATTTACGCTGGAGAAGCTGGATTACGTGAATTCGTTGAATCGTAACCTTGAAGCGTATACTGCACGCTATGCTGGCGAATATCATGCGGGTAAAAAACCTTGGCAATTTACGTGCGATATCGCCCTCCCCTGCGCCACCGAAAATGAGCTAAACGAGCAGGATGCCGAGCTGCTGCTAAAAAACGGTTGCATCTGTATAGCTGAAGGCGCAAATATGCCTTGCACGGCAGAAGCTGTAGAAGCTGTTTTGAGGTCGGACATGCTTTATGCACCGGGTAAAGCTGCTAATGCAGGCGGTGTGGCGGTATCAGGGCTTGAAATGTCGCAGAATCGGCTTGGTCAGCAGTGGCCTGCAGACGCCGTGGATAATCAGCTCAAAAAGATTATGCATGACATCCATGACACTTGTGTGCATTACGGCAAAAACAAACATGGCAAGATCAATTACCTGAAAGGCGCCAATATTGGCGGTTTTATCAAAGTTGCGGAAGCCATGAAATCGCAAGGCTTAGTATAAAATAAACGCATGAGAACGGTAGCCGAACTCCCCCACCCTGACTTTAAGATTACGATTTTCGCGATGAATCAGAAATTCATCATTAAGTTTGAGCAGGGCTCACTTGAACAAGTTTACAAAATCGCCGAGTCAGCGATCACAAACGGCGTCGATGGTGTATTCCAGCTTATTGATGATGAATTTAACCATTCTGTTGCAGAGCGTTTTAATGACATGCGCAAGTCATTTATCAGTGCCTACGACCGGCATGAATAGTGATTTAGGTGGTCAGCTGTGCGACGATCCACGGCACACCAACGGTAGCTTTTTCATCAACACAGATAACGTCGGTCCGCTTAAGTAATTCCGACGCCTGCTGGTCAACAAAATATTTCGTCGCGGTTGCTGGCACCTCGTTTAATAAGCCGGCAGCTGGATAAACTTGGAGTGAAGTACCAATTATGATGAATATATCTGCTGTCTGGCAAATACGGATAGCTTCCCCCATTGCAGGCACCGGTTCCCCGAACCAAACAACGTGCGGTCGCAACTGGCTTCCTAATTCGCAACGGTCTCCCATGTGAAGTTTGCTTCCCGTTATCGGATAAGTCAGCTTAGGATTGATACTCGACTGCGAACGTGTAATAAGTCCGTGGAGGTGCAGTACAGTACTTGAGCCCGCACGTTCGTGCAGATCATCGATATTTTGTGTAATAATACTTACCCGATTGGTTTCCTCCAACGTTACCAAGGCGCGGTGTGCAGCATTTGGTTCCGCTTCTAATACGGCCTTGCGACGGATATTGTAAAAATGCTGTACCATTTCGGGGTCTTTTGCCCAAGCTTCTGGCGTGGCTACATCCTCCACCCTATAACCTTCCCACAGGCCGTCTTCGCCCCTAAAAGTTTTTAGCCCGCTTTCCGCGGAAATGCCAGCTCCGGTAAATACTACGATGTGTTTCATTTGTGCAAACTTAGGCAACCTGCTATTTTTTCGCAAGGGTTTCCCTCCGAATAACTACCTTTGCTGGCCATGATTGAATTATATACCGATGGCGCGTCAAGCGGCAATCCCGGTCCTGGCGGATACGGAGTTATCCTACGGTCAGGTCCTCATTATAAAGAAATATCAGAAGGCTTCCGAAAGACCACCAACAACCGCATGGAACTCTTGGCTGTCATAACGGGCTTGGAGGCACTTAAGAAGCCGGGGCAAGATGTCGTTGTTTATTCGGATTCGAAATATGTCATTGATGCGGTAGAAAAAGGCTGGGTGCATGGATGGGTAAGAAAAGGATTTGCAGGCAAGAAGAACAAAGATTTGTGGATGCGTTTCCTCAAGGTTTATAAAGTACATAAGGTACGCTTCGTTTGGGTAAAAGGTCATGCGGGTCATGCTGAGAACGAACGGTGCGACCAACTTGCCGTACAAGCTTCGCTTAATTCCTTGAACTGGAAAATAGATGCCGTTTTCGAATCGGGCAATGTATAAAATACCCATTTTGGTGTATTGCCGTTGATGGTCTTTTTTTTGATGTTTGTGAATCTAAGTGCAAACATAAAAGACCTTTATTATGGAAGATGCAAACAGCCGAAAAAAAAGCAAACTTACCCTCATTTCAGTCAAGTTAGCCAAGGAAATGGTTGATGCCTATGACGTCCAAAGACGACAACCCGCAGCAAAGGAACGCAGCAAAATCCTTGGCCGAAAGGTAGACGAACCACGTTGCGTTTGGGTGAGTAAGGAAGCCATCCTTGAGCTTCTGGAAATCAATAATGCAGACGGTATCCGCTTCTATTACGCAGTCGCGGATGATTACCCGGATTCCAAGCTTAAGAACCAAGAATATAAGTTGGCACAAACGCTTGTCATGGTAGCTACCAAATCCAAGGATCCGAAAGATCCAACGATGGAAAACAGTGTTGATTGTTTAAATATCCCCAAGGAAGACGAGACTGCCGTTAAATCTGACGAGAAAGCCGGACCGATAGTAATGCCCCTCAGTTCAACGAATGCAGGCCTACCAGCGGATGATTTAAACATGTGTCCGCCGCCCCCGTCGGAAGGCATGCTGCTTTAAGGTTATGTGCCCCAGACATCGATGAATACAATCACCATCGCTTTATTGTCCTTAGTTTTATTGGCGGCAATTCTTAGTTTCTATAAGAGAAAAATTTTGGGATCCTCCGTCCTGAAATTTTTCTCCTTTTTCCTGCTTTTCCAATTCCTCTACCAGTTGGCGGCGGCGCTGTATTCGTTTGTATTCACTCAGCATGAACCAAATTATTTTATATTCAACCTCACGATGCCAGTCAACATCGCATATTTTAGTGCTTTGTTCTATGACATCGTCAAACATCCGGCAAAACGGAAGTTTATCGTTTCCACCACCGTAATAAACTTGCTATTCTATGTTATCAATCTGGCTTTTATTCAAGGCCTTTTCGCATTGATGACTTACTCCCGTACAGCCTTGGCCGTTTCGTTGGTGATTTATTCGTTGCTTTATTTTCATGAAATGTTGACCTCATCGGCCGCGGAAAATGAAGTAAACCCTACCCGGAGTGCCACATTCTGGATTGTCACTGCCATCTTTTTCTTTTACCTTTGTAGTACACTGACCATCATTATTTGGGATTATTTAGTCGCCAGCAATCCGATCATAGGTCCGTTGATGACAAGAATATTCGGTTTTTTGCTTTACGCCATGTATGTTGTCGGCATGATGTTACATAAAGCTGAACACAAGGAGCCAACCGCATAAATAAATACGTTGATAAAACGGGATAATACCTGAAAACATGGACGCTTCCAGTAATGAAATCATCATCGCATTCCTGTTTGGAAGTTTGATGCTCGCGTTGATTGGCGTTTTTATGTTTATGATGGTCATCTTTTATCAAAAGCGGAAAATCAGGTCCATCGAGGAGCGCCAGCGCTTAATCGCGCAATACGAGCAGGCTGCATTGAAAGCCAAAGTGGAAATACGTGAAGAAACGTTGAAATACGTAGGTCAGGAACTCCATGACAATGTTGGCCAGCTTCTATCCTTGATCAAACTGTATCTTACTCATCCGGAAACGCAGCAAAAGACAGCCGTTACTCAATTAATTGACCAAGCTATTACAGATATCCGTGTCTTGTCCCACGATCTTAATATCAATCGTGTCGAGCAATATTCGCTAGGCGACTTTATCGAACAGGAACTTAATAAAGTACATAAGGCGGGTACGATGCAAACATCATTCGAGAGCGAGGGAATATGCGAGCTTCCAAGTATCCAGAACCGTGTGATGATAAGTCGCATTTTTCAGGAATGCATCAATAATATCTTAAAACATGCGGAAGCTAAACATATATTTGTTAAGTTAGTGGCGGAAAAAGGAAGTTGTGTATTATCCATTATTGACGACGGCGTCGGCTTTGAGACAAGTACTGTTCGCAATGGAACGGGATTCATTAATATCTATGATCGCTTGAAGCTCATCGGCGGAGATATCCGGATAAATTCTGCACCCGGCAATGGAACCAATATAACACTCCGTATTCCGCAAGGGTAACTGCTTTCCATAGTCTTTTAGCAATGATAACGATTGCGATAGCTGATGATCACAAGCTAATGTCAGAAGGTGTTGCATCCATTTTGCAATCCGATCCGAGTTTGACGGTAACTAAGATCTGCACCAATGGAAAAGAGCTTATAGACTTTCTGGAAACGCATACCGTCGACGTGGTGTTGATTGATTTAAACATGCCGATCTTAAACGGACCTGATACCATTCGCGCCTTGAAAAGAAATCAAACCCCCAGTAAAATCGTTGTTTTGAGCATGTATGCCGACGAGCATGTTTATGCAACGTGCAGGGAATTGGATATCAACGGATATTTACGCAAAGATTCCAATGCCCAGCATCTCATCGATACCATTAAAGCAATCCATAACGGCGAGAATCGGTATGATTATGACCGAGCCGATAAGGCTAACTCGATAGTGGCAAACGCGCTGTTCGAAGATAAATTCTTGAATAAGTTCAAGCTTTCCAAACGCGAACTCGAAATCATTAAGCTGGTAAGCAACGGGCATACAAATCAGGAGATTGCGGATATTCTATTTTTATCCATCCATACCGTGATGACACACCGTAAAAATATCCTGCACAAGCTGGATGTACGCAATACCGCAGAAATGCTGACACTAATCAATGGGTAGATCAGGATTGCTGAATGTCGTCGCTGTACACGTACCGTATTTCGTTTCGTAGGTTATAGTGCGAGGCCATGACCTCACCGTAAGCACCTGCCGTGCGTATGACTATCAGGTCTCCGCGTTCTGATTTTGGAAGCAGCACTTCCTTGCCAAAACAGTCGCTACTTTCGCAAATCGGCCCAACAACATCGTAATGCAGCATTTCCGTCTCCGACTCGGTTTGGTCGAGCCGTTCGATGCGATGATATGCCTGATATAACACCGGCCGCATCAATTCGGTCATACCTGCATCCAGAATTAGAAAATTTTTCTTGATTCCATTTTTCACATACAGCACCCGGCTGACTAAGCTACCACACTGTGATACCAATGCCCTGCCCAACTCAAAATGAACCTCCTGACCGGGCTTGCGTTCAAGAAAGTTGGCAAAAACCGAGAAATATCCAAGAAAATCCGGAACCAATGAAGCGTCAGGTTGGTGATAATCGACACCAAGTCCGCCTCCCACGTTAAGCACACGCAGACGGAAGCCACGTTCGTCAAACCAATTGTTAAGTTCATTAACTTTTACACAAAGGCTCTTAAACACGTTGAGATCAGTAATCTGGGATCCAATATGGAAATGTATGCCTATCAGCTCGATGTGTTGGCATTGCCTCAGTGTTTCGATGGCTTCGGGCAGTTCCCACTGTGCAATACCAAATTTATTTTCATCTAAGCCCGTAGTGATATAATGGTGCGTTTGGGCATCCACATTCGGATTGATACGGAGGGCTACACGGGCTTTTTTCCCTTGATCCGCCGCCAACCCATCAATAACCAACAACTCCTGAACCGATTCGACATTGAAGCTAAAAATGTCCTGGGTCAGCGCATACTTGATTTCCCTATCAGATTTGCCGACGCCGGCAAACACGATGTCGGTCGATCTGAAGCCAATTTCAACGGCTTTTTTTACTTCGTTTCCACTCACACAATCGGCTCCGAATCCGGCTTTGCAAATAGCGTTCAACAGCCTGTCATTGAAATTCGCTTTAAGCGCATAATGCACGTGAAAATTGTGGATATCGGCAGCTTGTTTAGCAGCGTCTAACGTCTGCTGCAACAATGCTAAATCATAAAAATAAAAAGGGGTTTCCTGCTGGGAAAAAGCAACAATACGTTGTGCGTCAAACATAATTGATCATTGGTAAATTAAAAAAGTCGGTTGTGTAATGACCGCAAAGCCTCAACTTTGTGTGCTGTTTGCAGCAGCATGGATATGTTATAGTTACTTCCCCCATAAGAAATCATGCGAATGGGAATGTGTTTCACGGCGTCAAGCACCCGCGAGGCGTAGCCGTGGGTGTCTAATCCGAAATCACCGACTACGCATACAATCGTCTGGTCCTTGTCTACTTCCACCGAACCGAAGTCCTTAAGTTCGTTTTCAATCTCTGTTAAGTATTTGGTATCGTCTATCGTCAGTGATATGGCCACTTCTGATGTCGTGATCATGTCAATAGGCGTTTTATAACGTTCGAACACTTCGAAGACCCTGCGTAAAAAGCCATAGGCGAGTAACATTCTCGACGAATGGATACGGATAGCCGTAATACCATCCTTCGCCGCGACGGATCGCACCACACCTTTTGCGGCACCTTCCTTGTTAATCAGTGTTCCCGGGGCCTGTGGCTGCATGGTATTCAATAACCGTACCGGCACATTATAACGTTGGGCGGGGAAGACACTCTGCGGATGCAATATCTTCGCTCCGAAGTAAGCTAGCTCCGCGGCCTCATCAAAACTGAGATTAGCAATCGGCTGGGTCCCCTTCACGATACGGGGATCGTTGTTATGCATACCATCGATATCTGTCCAAATCTGGATTTCGTCGGCACGAATAGCCGCCCCTATAAGCGAAGCAGTATAGTCACTCCCTCCCCTACGGAGATTATCAATTTCGCCAAAAGAGTTTCTGCATATATAACCCTGTGTGATAAAGAAATTGTGGTCGTTTGATTGGAGTAACAGTTCGTTCAACTGCTCTCGGATGAAATCTATTCTCGGCTCGTTGTCTTCATCGATTTTCATGAAGTCTAATGCCGGCAATAATTTTGACCGTATCCCGAGTTCAGTCAGGTAAAAATGGAAAAGTGTCGTCGAGATCAATTCGCCTTGTGCCAGAATAATTTTCTCCTCAATGGGAGTAAACAGATGGCTGGAAAAAGAATCGATAAGGTTAAAGTGATATTCGATTAGTTCTTTCCCGTTTTGAAGCCCTTCTTCAGTAGTAAAAAGCTCGGAAATCAATGCACTGTATTTATTGCGGAGTTCATGGATAAGCGCTGCGGCCTGACTCTTATCGCCTGCTGTGAAAGCTTGGGCTATTTCGACCAAGGCATTGGTGGTGCCAGCAACAGCCGACAGCACAACGATTTGGCGTTCCCGCGTATCGATGATATCAAGGAGTGCCTTCATGCGCTCGGCGCTCCCTACAGATGTTCCTCCGAATTTTAATACTTTCATTATAAAAAAATAAAGGCACAAAGATAGCTAAATGCCCCTTCATGCCACCATAACGCTTTGAAATTATTTTTTTAGGGTCTGGATGATTAAGTTGGCCAATTCCTCGCCAATACGCTCCTGCGCCTCATTAGTTGCTGCCCCGATATGGGGGGTCAGCGATACCCGGGGATTTGTCAATAATTCCTTACGGGGTGTGGGCTCGTTTTCGAACACATCCAAGCCTGCAAAGGCTACTTTTCCACTATTGAGCGCATCGATAAGTGCCAACTCGTCGATCACACCGCCGCGTGAAGCATTGACAAGGCCGACCCCGGGCTTCAACAGCTCAAATTCGTCCTTTCCAATAATCGGTTTATCGGTGAAGGGCACATGCAATGAAATGAAATCAGCATTTTGCAATAACTCGGCAAGTGCAACCTGTTTGATAGGCACGTCCACGGTAATGCCTCCAGACAAGGTTAGCGGGAGCGCCGCAGGAACTTCAAACAGGTCACTTACCATCACGTCCATTCCCAATCCCAGTCCGACCTTGGCTGTCTCTTTGCCGATTCGTCCGAACCCAACGATACCCAACGTTTTTCCGCGCAGTTCGACACCTTTCGCATACGCCTTTTTAAGCCCACCAAAATTGGTATCTCCCTCAAGAGGCATTTTGCGCTGTGCATCATAAAGGAACCGCACACCGCCCAATAAATGCGCAAACACCAATTCGGCCACGGACAATGAGGAGGCCGCTGGCGTATTCACCACGGCAATTCCCTTGGCAAGGGCATAATCGACATCGATATTGTCCATCCCTACTCCTCCCCTTCCAATCAATTTCAGGTTTGGACACACATCAATTAGCGCTTGGCGCACTTTCGTTGCACTGCGTACCGTAATAGCGTCGTATGCAGGTAGTTTTAAAGGGAGCTCCTCTTGTGGTATATGATTCGTATCTACGGTGAACCCTGCCTTTTCAAGCAGTAGCTTGCCAAGGGGGTCTATTCCGTCGTTTGCTAGTATTTTCATCTATATATTTGCTTTTTTATCCGCGACGAAGCTCGCCTGCCTACGATAAGCGGCGGGCGATAGCTTACAGTTACAACTATTTATTTTTTTCTTCAAATTCCTGCATGGCATCGACCAGTGCATTAACACCAGTGATACTCAACGCGTTGTATATGGAAGCCCGGAAACCGCCAACGCTCCGGTGACCTTTAAGCCCTACTAAGCCGCGTTCTTTAGCCAACGCTAAGAATGCGTCTTCATGTACCTTGTCCTCCATTACAAACGTGACATTCATCCGTGAGCGATCTTCCGGTACAGCCGTTCCCCTAAACAACGGATTCCGGTCAATTTCGTCATAAAGCGTACGTGCCTTAATGATGTTCTCCTGTTCGATCACTTCGACCCCTCCCTTGCTTTTCAGCCAACGCAGGTTGAGCATAGATACATAAATCGAGAATACGGGGGGCGTATTATACATGGAGCCCGCAGCGATATGAGGTTGGTAATCAAAAATAGTCGGTAAGGTACGCCCTGTTTTACCCAACAAGTCGTCTTTCACGATCACTAGGGTCACCCCTGCCGGTCCCATATTTTTCTGGGCACCTGCATAAATGAGGCCATAGTCGGCGACGTTTATTTTCCGGCTAAGGATATCCGAAGACATATCACATACGAGCGGTGCCGTACTTATTGGTGTTTCGAAAATTTCCGTTCCGAAAATTGTGTTGTTCGACGTATAGTGAAAATAAGCGGCATCGACGGGTATCTCGTACGCCTTGGGAATGTAGTTGTAATTAGCATCTGCTGACGAGGCGACAACAGCAACATCACCTACCTTTTTTGCCTCTTTAATAGCCTTACTTGCCCAAGTTCCGGTATCCAAATAAGCCGCCTTGCCTCCTTCAGGCAACAGGTTTAGCGGCACCATGGCAAATTGCATGCTCGCTCCTCCCTGCAAAAAAAGGATGGAGTAGCCTTGCGGTACAGCAAGCAGTTCGCGCACCAACCGTTCGGTTTCGGCTACCACGGCTTCAAATTCCTTGCTGCGATGTGATATTTCCAAAATGGATAATCCGGTATCGTTGAAGTTCAATATTGCCTGGGAGGCCTCTTGGAAAACCTCCTGCGGCAATATGCATGGTCCCGCTCCAAAATTATGTTTCATTTTTAGCTAAATTGAAAGGTTTCTTATTTAATTGGCCGCAAAAATAATAATTATTTATTGAAATTCATTCAATATATTCTTGGAATAATTGCGAATAATTCAACAGGGCTGAACCGTATGACCGAATCTACACCATCACACGGCATTATTCGATTCCATACTTTTCCATCTTGTTATACAAGGTTTTGCGGTCGATATTGAGCATCTGGGCAGCTTTGCTTTTGTTGTATTTCGCTTTCTGCAGTACATCCAAAATTAATTTGCGCTCGTGTGCTTCGCTATGTAAGCGGAGGTCCGGGGTGTCGGTTGTAGGTATCGTCTCCGTTGATACAGCCGGATTTTTTATGGCGAATACCATTTCTTCGGGCAGTGCAGCTACTTCTGCTTTCGCTCCTGGCGAAAGCAGCACCATGCGTTTAATCACATTTTTTAATTCCCGGAGGTTTCCGGGCCAATCGTAATTATGAAAAATATCCTTCACTTCTTCAGACAGTTCCACCACCCCCCTGCCAAGCTCTTCATTTGCTTTTTTGATAAAAAAGTCCACAAATTGCTGAAAATCAGCCCGGCGATCCCGAAGGGCGGGGACAATAATTTCAAATTCATTGATCCGGTGGTACAGATCTTCCCGGAATTTGCCTGACCCGAGCAAGTCTTCATTCGTTGCCGCTATAACCCGGACGTCTACATTGATTGTTTTATTTGCGCCCACCGGCTGTATAACCTTTTCTTGGAGAGCGCGAAGCAACTTGACCTGTACATCATAGGACAGATTGCCTATTTCGTCTAGAAACAGTGTGCCTCCTGACGCCTCCACAAACTGGCCAGTTTTGTCATTCAGCGCACCGGTAAACGATCCCTTAATGTGACCAAAAAGTTCGCTGGAAGCCAGTTCTTTGGAAAGCGTGCCACAATCAATGGAGATAAACGGCTTGTCGGCCCTCATGCTCCGTTGGTGAATGGACCGTGCTACATATTCTTTCCCAGTACCACTTTCCCCACGAATCAGTACAGACATGTCGGTTGGTGCCACCAGGGCAATGTATTCATGGAGCTTTCGGGCGGCAGCGCTGGTGCCTTCCACGAAATCGGCCATCGTATTGCCGGTGATGCCTGCTATCCGGCTTCGCATAACAGCAGGTTCTTTTTCAGTGGATTTGCCTTCCAGCGCCTCATTTACCACCATCAGCAGTTCGTCAGGGTTGACCGGCTTGGTGATGTAGTCAAAAACCCCCTGGCGAATAGCCTTTACAGCAGTCCGTACATCATTGAAGCTGGTCATGATTATGGAGGGAATGATCTTTCCTTCTGCGTGGAGTGCCTCCACGACATCTAACCCGATGCCATCACCCAATCGGTAGTCCAATAAGATCAAATGGAACGAATCGTGCTTAAGTGCCTCGATGCCACTTTTTACGCTATACTTTACCACCACCTCAAATCCTTTTTTCTTCAAGAAATTTTCAAGTATAGCAGCAAATGTGGTATCATCTTCTACCAACAAAATATTGGCCATGGAGCAAATGATTAAAAAGTTGAATGTCTTGTCTTAGTACCTTAGTATATCGAACGGTCAAAGCCCGATTTTATTTTATCAATGATTGCTGTCGCAAACTCACTCGTTTTTAGTAGCTTTCCCGCTGTCATATGATCAAAAAAATCTACGGTGACCGTTTGCTGTAATATGGTCATCTGTAAGGCATCGGTAATCAATGAAGCCACTTCATTCCAGCCGATGTATTCGAATAACATTGCACCGCTGAGTATCACCGAAGAGGGGTTCAAGCTATCTGTGTCCGCAAAGCGGGGGGCGGTGCCATGCGTCGCTTCAAATACCGCATGGCCAGTTTGATAATTAATGTTTGCACCCGGCGCAATGCCAATTCCTCCCACGATGGCTGCTAATGCATCCGAAATATAATCACCGTTCAGATTTAAGGTAGCAATTACGGCATAATCTCTTGGATTTAATAAAATTTGCTGTAAAAAATTATCGGCGATGATGTCTTTTATGATGACCTTCCCCTTCCTTTCGGCATGCTTCAATTCGTCATTGGCTTCATGCTCGCCGTTGGCTGCCTTCGTTTTTTCCCATTGCCTCCACGTGTAAGTCCGGGCTGCAAACTCAGTTTCAGCCACGTCATAACCCCAGCTTTTAAACGCGCCCTCGGTATATTTCATAATATTTCCCTTATGAACCAAAGTGACGGATGGGAGGTCGTTGCGGATTGCATGTTCAATTGCTGCCCTGACCAATCGCTTTGAACCGTTTTCAGAAACCGTTTTTATCCCAATGGCGGTATCGGGCGTGAGATCATAATCCACAGCCATTTCACGCTGAAGAAACTCTTTTAGGCGCGTTCCTTCTTCCGAGTGCGCCGGAAATTCGATTCCGGTGTAAATATCTTCGGTATTCTCCCTGAAGATCACCATATTCACATATTCAGGGTATCTTACGGGAGAAGGCACCCCTTCAAACCAGCGGGTCGGCCGTTGGCATACGTAAAGATCTAGCGCTTTTCGTATTGCCACATTGAGCGAACGTATACCGCCCCCAATTGGCGTGGTTAAAGGGCCTTTTATACCTACCAGGTATTCCTGGAGCGTGTTGATAGTTTCCTGCGGCAACCATTCGCCCGTAAGCTGAAAGGCTTTTTCACCTGCCAACACTTCTTTCCAGGTTATGCGGCGTACACCGTGATAAGCTTTTTCCACGGCAGCATCGAATACCCTTACCGCGGCACGCCAGATATCGGGTTCGATGCCATCCCCCACGATAAACGGTATGACGACCTCGTCTGGCACGCGGAGCGTCCCATCAGCGTTTTTTGTGATTTTGCGTTCCGTCATGGCATCAAATCTTAGTCTTTCGTAAACATGTTGCCAATACCCCTTCCGATTCGCTGTAGTAATGGGGCTGTGGCCACATCTTCATACTCGTCAAGCGAATACCCCGCTCGCCTGCTCGGGAATACTAATATACGGTTATACTGCGCATATACCTTGCCCAATTTTTTCGGAATTCCGTCAAATGAATGACGATAAGACATCTCTCCCTGTCTTGCCGAAAAAAACACAATGATATCATTTTCTTTGACAAACTTCCTCAGCCCGGAGAGATTATCCCATTCATCGTAATCAGAAAACAACACCCGAGTGCTATTTTTGTTTCGTTTTATATACTCAGCAATGGCATGCTGCGTACGCTCATCACAGACGTAAAGAATGGGGATCGTAAGCTCTTGCGAAAGGAGGAGTACTTTCTCCATGCAGTAATCAAAGCCAAGCTCCGATTCGGAGAGAGGCGGACAAAAAGCCAAGATTCGCTTTTGTGTAACCATTGGTTTGTCCAAATGGCACATAAACAAGTTGGTATCGGTTTGGTTAAGAATGCTTTCGGTCTTTTCACCAACCATCTTTTCGATAATACCCGGTTTACTGGGCCATCCCAATAAAATCCCGTCGGCCCCTATTTCACGGGCAGCCCTGCTGATACCATTAGCAACGTTGTGGTCGATGGTAGCCATCATGTTTACTTCTGTTTCGCTTCCCGAGGCATATTTTGCCGTCGAATCCAGGTTTTTTCTTGCACGTTGCAGATTCTGTTCGGCCATATCGTTACTAGGTACAACGGTTAATACCGTGATGGGATGCGGCGAATAGTTGCTCTTAATAAGCGTAGCGAAGTCCAGCAAGGATTCCATGTTGTTCAGATTTGCGATCGGCAACATCAGCTGTTCTTCTCTTGCGATGTTTTTTTCATTAGTTACCTCATCCTGATCGCCTGCAAGTACCACTTTCTTAGACGCAGACTCCGTCGCCAGCGAAGCCACGATGCACGTAATCAAAATGAGCACGATAGTCCCATTGAGTACATTTTCATCAATAATTTCATACCGGAAGCCTACCATGATGACTGCCAAAGTAGCCGCAGCATGCGCACTGCTGAGCCCAAAAATAACCTGTCGTTGAGATGGTGTGTAGCCGAAGACAAGTTGCGTAAACCATGCCGCAATCCATTTGCTGAAAATGGCTACTATGGTCAGCGTCGCGGCAATGAACAATGCCGCTGGCCCATTGAGCAGTACACTTACATCTACGATCATGCCCACACTGATTAAAAAAAAGGGTATGAATATAGCGTTGCCGATAAATTCAATCCTATTCATTAATGCCGACGAATGAGGAATGAGTTTGTTGAGTGCCAGGCCAGCCACAAACGCCCCGATAATATGTTCCAGCCCCGCGATTTCGGCTAAGAAAGCCGCAAAGAACACCACAGAAAGCACGAAGATATAATGGGCTGTCTTTTCACCCTCCACTTTCTGGAAAAACCACTTGGCTACGCGGGGTATGATTCCAAACATAATCAGCAGGAAAATCGCAAACGAGACGCCCAACGTCATCCAGAATTGCCTGTCAAGCTGTCCCTGGGATGCGCCAATGATGACTGCAAGGATAATCAACACGGCGGTATCGGTAAGAATCGTGCCTCCGATAGTGATAGCTACTGCCTCGTTTTTTGATATGCCATAACTATTTACAACCGGATAAGCAACTAATGTATGTGTAGCAAACATGCTGGATATCATGATGCTGGCTAGCATATCATATTCAAGGATGTAATAACATACCGGATAACCGATGGCAATGGGGATCGCGAAAGTAAAAAGGCCAAACAAGACACTTTTATGTCGGGTCTTCCGGAACTCGTTCATGTCCAGCTCAAGACCGGCGATAAACATGATATACAGGAGACCGATGGTTGAAAATAGATCAACCGCAGAGTTTTTTTCGAGCAAATTTAAGCCATGCGGGCCGATTGCCACGCCCGAAAGAATAAGGCCGATAATACCGGGGACCTTAATCCAGCGCAGCAAAATGGGCGACAACAGGATAATAAAAAGGATAAGGGCAAAAATAAGCACCGGGTTGCTCAACGGTGTCTCAAATACATGGCTTAAATGATCGAAAAAGTTTTTAGCCATAGATTAGATTTTAGCACATCATTATGTCTCGTCGTTCTGTTAAATCAGCCTCAAAGATAATAAAATCGGCCATGTTTAACAGGCACACTTTCATTTATTGGAATTGGATTGCTTTTATCGGACTGATTCTGCTGATAAGATAGGAAGGAATAAGCAAAACAGCCAACGCGATAACGACGATGCCTATATTCAGCACAATGATTTCGAGCGCATCGATCCTAAGGGGAATGTAGGATACATAATAAGAGGCCTCATCCAACTTAAAATAACGGGTTTGCTGCTGAAAGAAATACAAGCCGCCACCCAGCGCATTGCCGATAAAAAGCCCCACCCCTATCAAATAGGCAGCTTGGTACAAAAAGACTTTCCGGATGCCACCGTTGGTATATCCCAGCGCCTTTAAAATGCCTATCATCGGTGTACGTTCCAAGATGATGATCAACAGCGCCGATACCATATTGACTACGGCCACCACCATCATCAGTATCAAAATAATCACCGTATTGACATCCAGTAAATCTAGCCACTGGAAGATTTCCGGCAATTGATCCCTTACATTGATTGCATCTACTTGGATAGGCAGCAGATCCTGTATTTTGTCCGTAAGCTCATATAAGCTATCAAAGTCGGAAATGGACACCTCATAGCCGCCCACCTCATCGTCACTCCAATTGTTCAGCCTTCTGATTAGCGAAAGGGAGCCAACCACGTAAGTCTTGTCCAGCTCCTCCACGCCCGTGTGAAAAATACCTACTATCTGGAATTTCCGCTTCCTGACAGGCTCTTGGATAAAGTACATGATGAAGTCATCCCCCACGGCCAATTGCAGCCTATCTGCCGTATACTGTGAGATCATGATTTGGCCCACTGCCTTGGTGGTGTCTGCAAAGTCGATGGCGCGCCCTGCTACCAATACATCCTTTAAAAAGCCTTGGTCATACACGGCATCAATGCCTTTGAACAGCACGCCTTCAACTTCATCGTTAACATTGATGATACCGGCTTTGGTCGCATAGTACTGAAGCGAAGAGACGCCGGGTATGGCCTTTAATGCCTGAGTTTCGGCATCGCTAAGCCTGAATGGAGCAGGCTCATAAGAGACATTCAAATCGTATCTGCTCAACGTGACGTCCCCAAAGAAACCACGTTGTTTGGCCGTCACCTCGCCCTTAAATCCCTTCAGCACAGCAATTGCCAGCATCATGGCCGCTACGCCCAGAGCGATTGCCCCGATGGCCACACGTACAATAAGCTTTGAGAAGGTCTGTTTACCGCTTATCGCAATTCTTCGTGCTAAAAAATATGGGAAATTCAATCCGCTCTCGATATAATTTGTACTTTTGCAAAGATAACAAATTACTAAAAACAAAAATTCATGCGCATCATATTTATGGGTACTCCGCAGTTTGCGGTAGCGTCCCTCGAAGCATTGCTTAATGCCGGAGAAGATGTCGTAGCGGTGGTAACGGCGCCGGATAAACCGGCAGGCCGGGGGCAAAAACTACAACAATCTGCTGTGAAGCATTATGCCGAATCCCGCGGAATACCTGTTCTGCAGCCTTTAAAACTCAGGGATTTGAATTTTTTGGCTGGACTGCGCGAATTTAATGCCGACTTACAGGTTGTGGTGGCCTTCCGTATGTTACCTGAAGTGGTGTGGGCTATGCCCCCCTTAGGCACCATTAACCTGCATGCCTCCCTACTGCCCCAATACCGCGGGGCGGCGCCTATTAACCATGCGATTATTAACGGTGAGACCGAAAGCGGAGTCAGTACATTCCTTTTGCAACACGAAATTGACACCGGCCATATCCTGTTTCAAGAGAAAGTACGCATCGCACCGGATGACACCGCAGGAGACCTGCATGACAAATTGATGGTCATTGGTGCTGAATTGTTGACAAAAACAGTCAGAGCCATCGCCGGTGGCAAAGCTAACGCCACGCCACAAAATACGCTGATTGCCGATACCGAGCTTAAACATGCCCCCAAGATTTTCAAGGGGGATTGCGAAATAGATTGGAGGCGGCCGGTGGATGACGTGTATAACCTAATTAGGGGCCTTAGTCCGTATCCTGCAGCTTATACCTTTTTGGACGGAAAGGCATTAAAAGTCTTCAAAGCAACGAAGGAAAAAACCGCAATAGCACATCCGCCAGGAACCTATGTTACCGATGGAACCTCATTCTTGAAATTTGCTTGTAATGACGGCTATATCGCCATTCAGGAGCTCCAAATAGAAGGAAAGAAGAGAATGGACGTTGTGGATTTTTTACGGGGATATCGCCCTTCCTCTGTCACAATTATCTCATAATTGAGGTGTGATCTGTACCCTCAAACACACAATCAAATACTTAAATTTCAGAAAACCAATATTTTATGTGAAAACAAATGGATGTCAGCTTGTGCAGACATCCATTTGTTTGGAACACTTTTTGTTACTAAAATTACTGCAAGAAAATCCGATAATTTCCTCTAAATCAGACAACTTTTTCCAAAAAAATCAGTTTATATGATTAGAAAATCGTATTTTCGCAAACTTTTTAGAAAGGAAGGTACTTAATAGTTAATGAGACAGCTCAAAATTACACAATCCATTACCAACCGTGAGTCCCAGTCGCTGGACAAGTACTTGCATGAAATTGGTAAAGTAGACTTGATTACAGCCGAGGAGGAGGTTATCCTCGCCCAAAAAATCAGGGAAGGTGACCAAGCGGCTCTCGAGCGACTGACAAAAACAAACTTGCGTTTTGTGGTCTCTGTGGCCAAGCAATACCAAAATCAGGGACTTACCCTTGGAGACTTAAT
This sequence comes from Parapedobacter sp. ISTM3, assembly GCF_016533505.1. NCBI lineage: Bacteria > Pseudomonadati > Bacteroidota > Sphingobacteriia > Sphingobacteriales > Sphingobacteriaceae > Parapedobacter > Parapedobacter sp. ISTM3. The sequence goes on from NZ_JAENGN010000006.1 coordinate 169,202, forward strand.
TAACGAGGGCAATCTCGGCCTGATTAAAGCGGCTAAACGCTTTGATGAGACTAAGGGATTCAAATTCATCTCGTATGCCGTATGGTGGATTAGACAATCCATTTTACAGGCTATTGCCGAGCAGTCGCGTATTGTGCGTTTGCCTTTGAATCAGGTGGGGTCGCTAAGCAAGATAAGCAAAGCATTCTCCAAATTGGAGCAGGAATATGAACGCGAACCGTCACCTGAAGAATTGGCAGATATTTTGGAAACTACGGTAGACAAAGTGTCGGATACACTGAGCAATTCCGGACGTCATGTATCCATGGATGCTCCGTTTGTTCAGGGCGAGGAAAATACCTTGCTCGACGTATTGGAAAACACCGACCCGGATACGGACAGTACGCTGATTGACGAATCGCTCTCTGAGGAAATCAAGCGATCGCTGGCCACCCTGACCGAACGGGAACGTGAGATCATTGTCCTGTTTTTTGGCCTCGGTTCCAATCACCAGCTTTCATTGGAAGAAATTGGTGAGAAATTTAACCTGACACGCGAACGTGTACGCCAGATCAAAGACAAAGCATTGCAACGGCTCCGCCATACCTCCCGTAGCCGGATTCTAAAATCCTACTTAGGTTAACTTGATTTTTATCAATTGCCGCATAAGGAAGCGCGTCTTGAACTCAGGACGCGCTTCTTTTTTGAAGTATTCCGGGTCATTGCGCTTCCGGCATCAGCACAAACTTAAATAAGTGGTCCTCCACGAGATACTTGTTGGCTACGGCCTTCACACTTTCTACCGTCACCTTACGAAGCTCATCCAGGTACTTCAAAATATACGCCGGGTCTTCGCCGTTTTGATACGAACCGGACAAGTGACCTAACCAAAAGCCGTTTTCCCGCAACTGTACCTCCAGCACACGTCGCTGTTCGCTGACAAATTTATCAATATCCGTCTGTGTTGGACCCGATTGTTTAATAGTGTTAATTTCATCCATGGCAGAAGTCATCAGTGGTTCTACCATATCCGGATTAGTACCGTAACCTATGCCGAATGAATATCGATAACGGGGGGATTTGGCGTAAGAGGCATTGACAGAAACACCGTAAACGCCGCTTTCGGCTTCCCGGAGTCGCTCGGTCAGCTTGACGTTGAGGATACTTTCCAAAGCGTCCATCTGCAAGTTCTCGTCCTCCGAATAGTCGTAATTCCCGAAATAATACAACCTTACACTCGACTTCGGCTCTTTACCCCGGTATACGGTACGTTGTAAGCCTTTTTTCGGTGGGTAGATGCCTAAATCAGGAGCTTCCTCTTTTCTGTTTATGGCCGGCAACCCACCCAGGTATTGTGATACCAAAGGTACGATTTCATCTTCGGTAAAGCTCCCCACAACAGTGACTGTGAAGTCCGAAGCATCGGCAAAACGCTCTTTATAAATTTCATACGCCCTTTCGGGATTAATCAGATCGACCTGCTCAACGGTCATGCTGGTCCGCCGGATATTATTATTGTATAAAACAGCGTTTATCGTATCGGCAAATACCGCATCCGGATCATCCAGCCGATTGGCAAGCGACGCCTTGATGCGCTGCATATAACCTTGGAATACGTCGATGTCCAGCCGGGGTACAGTGAAATAGGCATAAATTAGCTCAAAGGCCGTATGCAGGTCCTTTTTTCCACTTGAAGCATTGAACCCTTCATAACGTTCGGCGATATATGGTCTTACGGACACTTTCTTGCCGCTAAGGAACTTCATTAGCTGGGTGGCATCATACGGTCCGAGACCGCTTCCCCCTACTATGGTAGCGGCATAGGTCGCCGAGAGGAAGTCCTTTTCATTATACAAGGCCGTCCCGCCGGGACTGAAAGCAGCGAAATGAATTTCGTCATTTTTAAAATCCGTGGGTTTCAGCACAACGGTTATACCGTTGCTCAACGTAAGCTCAACCATACCCAAGTCAGGCCGGTCCACCCGTTTAATCACCGTTCCGCCCTGTGGTTGCTGTTCCAGCAAGGGTTCATCCTGCACATTGTCGTCATAGGGCGCGATATCCTTAGCTTTTAGCGTATTAAACCAGCTATCTACCGCTTTCTCATCGGGCAGACTGTCTTTGTCTTTATCCGGCGCCATAATAAGCACGTCGCGGTTGTGGTCTACATAATATAGCTTGCCTATCCGGTTCACCTCATCCAACATGATGGTACCAATAAGTTGCTTGCTTAATTGGTAGCGGTATTCATTGCTCAATACGTTCTCGCCTTCAAGGAAATGATTGAGATAGCTGTCTACATAGCTTTCGGATTTACGTTTATCTCGTTCAGCATAAGCCGATTCAATACTGGCCACGAAATTACTTTTTGCCCGTTCCAATTCAGTAGCGGTGAATCCATGCCGCTTGATACGCTCAAACTCGGTGACCACCGCCTCAAAACCCCGTTTAACTTCGCCCGGTTTGGAGGCGACATACATTGTAAAGGCATCCAACCCACGCAGGAACCCACCTATGCTGCCCCCTCCCTGTATGAATGGCGGGTCGGCCTGTCTGGTGAGCTCTGCAAAACGTGCACTTGTCATCTGATTGAAAAGGGATTTGGTGAGTTGGGTCCGGTAGTCGTTCACCGTTTTCACTTTGGTTTCGGGGTGCTTGACAATAATTTGCACTACGGTTTGCGTCATTTCAGGGTCCGTCACGGCCATGAATTGGTTTTCTCCCCGAAGTGGAATACTATACTCGCTACGCTCAGGGGCATCCGCTGGATTTTTAAGATCGCTAAACAACGTCTTGATTTGAGCTTCGATGACTGCTACATCGATATCACCTACGATGATCAACGCTTGCAGTTCGGGCCGGTACCACTTCCGATGAAAAGCACGCAACGTTTCGTGATCAAACCCCTCGATAATTTCTTTTGTCCCTATAGGTAGACGTTCGGCATAACGCGAGTGGTTAAGAATCATCGGAAAATACTGGTCGCGCATGCGCTGCTGTGCTCCCCGGTCACCCAGCATTTCATTAAGCACCACACCACGTTCCTTGTCTATCTCTTCCCCATCAAGCAGGGCATCCTGTGCCCAGTCGCGCATCACCTGTAATCCGTTTTTAAGTAGCTCTGGGTCATCCGAAGGAATGGGCAATTGATAAACCGTTTCGTCGAACGAGGTATAGGCATTCAGATCCGACCCGAAGCGCACGCCCGCCCGTTGTAGGTAATCTATCAATTCATTTTTTGGAAAATGCTTGGTTCCGTTGAATTGCATATGCTCCAGGAAATGCGCTAACCCCCGCTCGTTCTCATTTTCGACTATCGATCCGACCCTGGTAGCGAGATACATGACAACGCGATCCTTGGGCTCTTCGTTATGGCGTATATAATATACCAGGCCATTGGGAAGTTCCCCTCGTATGACACCGGTGTCCATAGGAAGCGTATCCGTCAGCCGTAGACTGTCCGATGGCGAAAATTGGCATGTGCCCAATGCGGTAGCCTGTGAAAGCGACAAAAGCAATGACACCGTCACAGCATAGGTAAATCGTTGGTAAAAAGACATATACAAAAACTTTAATGTCAATGACGTTAAGCTGTGTTTTGATACAGCATCGATGCCAAATGTAACATTAATTCAATTGTTATTTGTTAATTGGTGCTAACATCAAGCCTCTACTGTTCATAAAACCTTAAAGTATAAACTTTTTCCATCATTATGTAAACCTTATCCTGCTTCGCGTGCCGATATTTGTTTACATCAATAAATAGCATGGAAAACTCAAAAAACACCATATATTTACCACTGGAAGACGTCAGCAGTGAGCACTGCGCGATGATTGTAGACAATGGTCTGGCCGAATTGCCGAATATCGACCGCCATCACGTGGAGTTGAACAATAAGCGCGCGGTCATCGTTGCCGACAACGTCGCGCCCTTGATACCGCAAGCCGTGAAGAAAATCCGGGATCTTGGTTACGGCGTCCCGTCAACGAAAAAGACATTTCCCGTGCTTAATCTATCCTGTGCTTCTTGTGCCAACAGTACGGAGACCATCCTTGCTGCGCAGCCCGGCGTGATTACCGCTTCGGTAAACTATGCCAACGCCACCGCGCAAGTAGAATACATTCCCGGCGTCACAAATGAGCAGCAGTTGAAAGCGGCCGTGCAGTCCGCTGGCTATGATTTGGTGGTGGAAAAAACGGAGGAAGTCGTTGATACGCTGGAGATGCTGCGGCTGTCCCATTTCAAATCGCTGAAAAAGCGCACAGTCAGTGCTGTCATATTGGCCATTCCCTTGGCTATTATCGGTATGACACCGGTGCTGATGAATCAAGGATGGGCAACTTATGTAATGTGGCTGCTGGCTACGCCCATCGTTTTTATTTTTGGAAGGCAGTTTTTCGTCGGAGCCTACAGACAGGCCAAGCACCGATCCGCCAACATGGACACATTGGTGGCACTAAGCACAGGGGTAGCCTACCTATTCAGTGTGTTTAACATGTTGTTTCCCGATTTCTGGCACAGCCGCGGGCTGCATGCGCATACGTATTATGAAACAGCGGGAGTGGTCATTACCTTTATCCTGCTTGGCAAACTGTTGGAAGATCGGGCCAAGGGAAACACGTCATCAGCTATTAAGAAGTTAATGGGGCTGCAGCCCAAAATGGTAACGGTCGTGCACCATAGCGGTCATCAAATGGAAGTCCCCCTCGCTACAGTGAAGGTCGGCGACATCCTTTTGGTGAAACCCGGCGAAAAAATTGCTGTAGACGGCACCGTGATCTCCGGCTACTCTTATGTGGATGAAAGCATGATTAGTGGCGAGCCGGTTCCGGTGGCCAAACAAGCCGGATCCATCGTCTTTGCCGGCACCATCAATCAAAAAGGAAGCTTCCAGTTTCAAACCGAAAAGGTAGGTAGTGAAACACTCCTTGGCCAAATTATTAAGTTGGTACAGGACGCGCAGGGCAGTAAAGCTCCCGTACAAAAGCTGGTCGACCAGATAGCAGGTATATTCGTACCTATTGTGATTGGCATCGCTGTCCTGAGCTTTGGCTTATGGATGATACTCGACGGTCAACAGGGTTTCACACATGGTCTTTTGGCATTGGTCACCGTGTTGGTTATTGCATGTCCATGTGCGCTGGGCTTGGCTACCCCTACTGCCATTATGGTGGGCATGGGTAAGGGAGCGGAACAAGGCATCTTAATCAAGGATGCCGAAAGCCTTGAGCAGGCCAAAAAGCTTGATGCCATCATACTGGATAAGACCGGCACCATCACCGAGGGCAAACCAGAGGTGATAGCGCAGCAATGGTTTGTGCAAGAAACAGATGAACTGCGCAATATTCTGTACAGCATCGAGAAGTCATCGGAGCACCCTTTAGCTGATGCTGTGGTTGCCGCTTTTCATGAGCAGGCGGTATTTCTGAATGGTTTAGGGATAACGAACATGCCAGGGCAAGGGGTATATGGCACTTACGCGGGAAAAACATATTCGATCGGTAATATAGGGCTGCTGCAACGGAGCGAAATCATCGTCGGCCCGGAGGCCGAGCCGTGGATAAACAAACAGTTGGAACTCGCCCATACCGTCATTTATTTTGCCGATAATACCATGCTACTCGCGGCGATTGCCATTGCCGACAGCATAAAAACCACCTCCAGCGAAGCTGTCCGCAGCCTGCAAGCGGCAGATATCGACGTTTATATGCTGACTGGCGACAATGAACGAACCGCACAAGCGGTAGCTCGGCAAATCGGCATCGCCAATTACCGGGCAAACGTATTGCCTGCAGAAAAGGCTGATTTCGTTAAGGAGCTGCAAAACCAGGGCAAAGTAGTGGGTATGGTAGGCGACGGCATCAACGACAGCAATGCCCTGGCACAAGCCGATGTAAGCATTGCTATGGGTAAAGGAAGTGATATCGCCATGGATGTAGCCAAGATGACTATCATATCCAACGATCTCACTAAGATATCGCAAGCTATTCAGCTTTCGCGAAAAACGGTACGGACGATCAAACAAAACCTCTTTTGGGCGTTTATATATAATGTCATCGGTATTCCCATTGCTGCAGGGATCCTCTATCCTATCAATGGTTTTTTGCTGGATCCGATGATTGCCGGGGCTGCCATGGCACTCAGCAGTGTCAGCGTGGTGAGCAATAGCCTGCGGCTGAAATGGAGTTAACACAAAAAAACACATATCATGAACGAACAACTCAAATTCAAGACAACTATCCACTGCGGAGGCTGCGTGGCGGCCGTGACCCCATCCCTTAATCAAGCTGTTGGTGAAGGAAAATGGCAAGTAGACATCAACAATCCTGATAAGGTATTGACTGTAGCTGCGGATACGGCAACGGAAGAAGTGATTATTGCGGCAGTCGGCAAAGCAGGATTCAAGGCGGAGCCACTGACCGCTTAATTCATTGACCATCATGAAAACGGGATTATTCCTTGCGTTGCTCTGCTGCTGGGCTTCGCCGTTGCATTATACGGAGAAGCCGACAGGCGGTGGATTGACGTTTACATATTAAAAACCTACCTTTGCGGCATGGATAATTATGCGGTCATTTTTGACATGGATGGGGTTATTGCCCATACCAATCCTTACCACACGGAGGCATTCAAGCAATTTTTTGACAAATATCGTGTTCCTTACACCGAGCAGGAATTTGAAGATCATATGTATGGCAAGCACAACAGCTATATCATGAACTACTTCTTCAAGCGTGTCATTGAAGGTGACGAATTTATCCGCTTGGAACAAGAAAAAGAAGGGCTTTTCCGTGAAATTTACAAGACTCAGGTCAAACCTATCGATGGATTCCTAACGTTCCTTGCAGCACTTAAGGCCGAAGGCTTCCGTACAGGTGTAGCCACATCGGCTCCAAGGGCCAACCTCGATTTGATTATGGACGGATTGGGCTTCGAATTCCAAATGGAATCAATATTAGCGAGTGAGGATGTCACGGCACACAAACCCGATCCTGAGATCTATTTGAAATCTGCCAGCAACCTTGGCGTATCGCCGGCAAACTGCGTCATTTTCGAGGATTCCTTTTCCGGCGTATCCGCGGCTATCAATGCCGGTGCCAATGTGGTTGGAGTGCTCACTTCGCATACGAAGGAACAACTTCCCCCCTGCCGGTATTATATCAGCGATTATCACGATATCAGCATCGATCACATCAAGCAACTGCTGACCCCCCGCCATGCCTGATTTTTCCGGCCTGTTGCAAGGACCGGAATGGGTCGTTTTTTTTTGTTGCGCCCTGCTTATCGGCATGTCCAAGACAGGCCTACCTAATATCGGTACGCTCACAGTGCCGGTTTTCGCATTACTTTTTGGCGCCAAAAACTCGACCGGAGTCGTACTGCCGATGTTGTGCATGGCCGACTTATTGGCCGTCATTTACTATCGCAAGAAATTCCATCGAGAATTGGTTTTCGGACCCATGCCCTGGGCACTACTGGGCTTGATGACCGCATTGGTGCTGGGGCATGTTGTCCCCGAATCGGGATTCCGGGTAATGATGGCTGGATGCATTCTGCTGGGAATCGGCACCATGTTCGCGTCCAGCCGCACGGAAAAGCTCGAACTCCTCACGACTTCACGGTGGTTCGCTCCTTTTATTGGACTTGCGCTTGGATTTTCCACGATGATTGGCAATGCCGCAGGCCCTATACTTACCGTCTACCTGCTTGCTATGCGCCTGCCGAAATTCGCCTTTGTCGCTACGGGCGCATGGTTCATCATGATATTGAACTACCTCAAAATCCCATTGCAGCTATTCGTCTGGGACAACATCACCACCGCCGGCTTTTTGCTTGATTTGACTGCATTACCCTTCATTGTTTTGGGCGGCTTCATCGGTATCCAAATGGTCAAGGTAATACCTGAACAGCAATTTAAGCGACTCATGATCTGCTTGACGGTAATAGCTACGCTTATTTTATTGATTTAAGGCGACTGCCCTTTGACCGCTTATTAATTTTTCCTATTATTGATTAATTTATCAGGAACGGATGGATGCATATCAAAAAAAAACCAGTGCGTTCTTCATCTACGCGTTGAGTGAATATGCGGTTACACTTGATTTCGGTGAAGAGTTGCGGGCCGACCACTTAACGCGCATCACAGCCTTTAACATGCTGTTGCACAGCAATCCATTCGATGGATTCCGTGCCTCAGTGCCTGCTTACACGACATTAAGCGTTTTTTTTGATCCCATGGTGGTTATTCGGTCACCCAATCTTGCCGGTATTCATTGTTTTGAGCGCGTGTCCGATTACCTGAACAAGCTCACTGATGAGGTGGATAATTCTGTGCGGGCCAAATCCCAGCCAATCAGCATTCCGGTTTGTTACGGAGGCGTATACGGCCCGGATTTGGAAGCGGTAGCCAATCAGCATGGCATGACTTCCGAAGAACTCATCGAGTTGCATTGTACGGCAAGCTATCAAGTACATCTGATAGGATTTACGCCTGGGTTCACCTATTTGGGAGGAATGCCCGAGCGTTTGGCAACGCCCCGCAGACCCACTCCCCGCGCTATGGTTCCTGCGGGATCCGTAGGTATCGCCGGAAAACAAACGGGCATATATTCACTGGACACACCGGGAGGTTGGCACATCATCGGCCGCACGCCACTTCGCCTTTTTGATGCCCATTGCACGCCGCCCGCTTTGTTGAAAGCAGGCGACACGGTCGCTTTCCAAGCCATCACGCCTCGCCAGTTTAAACTTTACAACAAACACTATGGGCATCCGTATACTTAAAGCTGGCATCATGAGTAGCGTACAGGACATGGGGCGCTGGGAATACCTGTCGCAGGGCGTGCCCATTTCAGGGGCCATGGATCGGTTGGCGGCCCGAATTGCCAACTTAGCGGTTGGCAATCTTGAAAACGAGGCTGTTATTGAGTTTACCTATGGACATGCGGCATTCCAAACCAACCAACCGGCACTATTAGCCTATTCTGGCGGCGGTGCTATCCTTAAAGTGGGGTCCGGAATGTTGCCGGCAGATAGGCCCCTGTTTGTTCCATCGGGTACAACCATTCGTCTCATCAATGATGCCCATGGCTGCCGCAGCTATCTTGCCGTAGCGGGTGGATGGGACGTCCCGGAGGTATTAGGAAGCAGGAGCACCTACATAACAGCGGCCATTGGTGGCTACCAGGGACGATTGCTACGGAATGGTGACGCGTTGGAAGCACGCCGTGAACTTACTGACATTGCGGTGGAACTGTACCGTAGGCTGGAAGGGCAGATCATCAACTATCCCAAGTGGGCTATCGCCCGCCCGCTGTTATTACCCAAAGATCGCCATACCGTGCGGGTAGTCCCCGCGCATGAATTTACTTGGTTCGGCGGAAAATCTGTCGTGGATTTCCTATCCGCTCCTTACACGGTCAGCACAGCTTGCAATCGGATGGGTTACCAGCTAAACGGGCCGCCAATACAACGGTTTGTCGACCGGGAACTGCTTTCTTCAGCTGTGGCCCCCGGTACCATCCAAGTAACCGGCGATGGCAACCTGATCGTATTGATGGCAGATTGCCAGACATCTGGCGGATACCCCCGAATTGCGCAGGTGGCGGCGGTGGATATGCCGCTGTGTGCCCAGCTGAAGCCCGGCGACACCATCTATTTTCGGGAAATCAGCCGCGCTGAAGCGGAGAAGCTATATATCCGCCAAGCGGATCAATTAAATAAGTTGGCTGCTGCGCTGGCAGCCAACCTACCTGTTGCATTCAAATGACTACGATAGACTTAAACTGTGACATAGGCGAAACTCCGGGGAGCCAGTCCAACGTGATGGACGAATTGTTGCTTGCTTATGCCTCCTCGGCGAATATCGCTTGCGGTTTCCATGCCGGGGATCCATTACGCATGCAGTTGACTGTCCAACAAGCGCTTCTGCGAGGCGTGGCCATTGGTGCCCATCCTGGATTGCCGGACGTCGATAACTTTGGCAGGCAGGAAAGGCCTATTTCGCCCGATGAAGTGTATCAAATCACCCTTTACCAAATCGGCGCGTTATCTGGCTTCACTAAGGCGGCCGGAGCTACCCTTCATCATGTTAAACCACACGGTGCATTGTACAACATGGCGGCACGAGACATAAATTTAGCTGAAGCACTGGTATCGGCTATCTATGAATTTGACAGTAATTTAGTGCTTTATGCGCTCGCTGGTAGTGCAATGGTAGACGCAGCACAGACAAAAGGGATACGCGTGGCCACGGAAGGTTTTATGGATAGAACATACGAAGCTGATGGTTTGCTTACACCGCGGTCTCGTCCCGGTGCGTTAATTACAGATACGCTACAGGCCCTTAAACAAGCCTTCACGCTACTCGAAAAAGTAGACACCCTTTGCATTCATGGCGATACACCACATGCCATCGCATTGGCCAGAGTCGTATATCACGCGTTCTTACAGGATGGTATTGCCGTTAAAGCACCTTTCGTATCATGAGCAAATACAATTGGAGTGTTTTATTGGGAGCCTCCTTCCTAATGGCTACTTCGGCAATTGGCCCCGGATTCCTCACGCAGACCGCAGTGTTTACTGCCCAGCTTGGTGCAAGCTTTGCTTGCATCATCTTGCTGTCCATCTTGATTGATGCCGCAGCCCAACTGAATATCTGGCGAATCATTACCGTAGCCAACCAACCAGCCCAGCAGGTTGCCAATCAGGTATTGCCCGGGCTGGGCTACGCGATAGCTATCCTCGTATTTCTCGGCGGAATGGCCTTCAATATCGGTAATGTCGCGGGGGCTGGCCTGGGATTGAATGTGCTCCTCGGACTGGATGTGGCACATGGCTCCATCATTAGTGCAGGTATTGCGATTGCAATATTCATTTATCGAGAGGCCGGAAAAGCGATGGACTGGCTAGCCAAACTACTGGGCATGCTGATGATCGCGCTAACGCTCTATATTGCTTATCGAAGTAGACCGGCCATGCATGAAGTGTTGGTTCAGTCTATTTTTCCGAAGACGTTCAGTTTTAAAGCTCTACTGACCATAGTTGGCGGCACAGTGGGCGGTTATATTACGTTTGCCGGTGCCCATCGGCTTCTGGATGCGGGGATCGGGGGCGATCGCCATCTGCGGGCTGTTAACCGCGGAGCCCTCAGTGCCATCGGCATTGCCTCGCTGATGCGTATCTTGTTATTTATCGCTACACTCGGGGTCATTCACGCTGGTGCAGTTCTGGATCCCACCAACCCGCCGGCTGCCGTGTTTAAGCTCGCGAGCGGCGAAGTCGGCCATAAATTATTCGGCTTGGTTATGTGGTCAGCCGCGATTACCTCAGTAGTAGGTTCTGCTTATACCTCAGTGTCTTTTATTCGGAGCTTCCATCCGCGCATCACGCAATGGAATAGACTGATTATCATCGCTTTCATTGTGGTTTGTTGCGCCGTGTACCTCGCCGTTGGCCAGCCGGTCAAGACACTTATTGTGGCGGGCGCTTTCAACGGCTTGATTCTGCCGGTATCACTTGCTGTGATGCTCATAGCAGCCTATCGCCCAGCGATTGTGGGCGGGTACAAGCAGCCGCTATGGCTCAGTGTTTTTGGACTAGCCACGGTCGTCCTGATGGCTTGGATGGGGTACCAAACTATCGCGCAACTACTAGCATAATACCAGTTTTTCCGTATCTTTGATGATATAGCGTGTATGAGCAAGTAAGCAAATGATTAACACCGATCCAAACCATGTGCACACTTATGATGAGCATGGTCATAAGGCCTGCTGCACGATGGAAGAACAAAGGCAGACTGCGGTCGCCGCTGACCACGGTCATACACACGAACTCGCCCGCGATCAGCATGTTGCTATCTCGAACGTAATAATGATGTTCCGTCCGGCCATCGTTAGCTTGGTGTTATTACTCTTAGGGCTTGCCTTTGATAATAGCTGGATACCGGCACCTCGTTTTTTTGATGGTTGGATACGATTGATTTATTATGCGCTTGCCTACTTCCCTGTTGGCCTCCCGGTCATTATCGAAATGTTCAAGGCCTTCGTTAAAAAAGAGCTTTTCTCCGAATTCACCTTAATGACCATTGCTACGATTGGCGCTTTCTCTATTGGCGAATATCCAGAGGGCGTAGCAGTCATGCTATTTTATACCATTGGCGAAAACTTACAGAGCCTCGCCGTGCGGCGGGCTAAGGGAAACATCAAGGCTTTGCTTGACCAGCGCCCGGAACAGGTGACCATTCTTGAAGACGGCCGCCCCCGTACCATCATGGCGCGGCAAACGGCCGTTGGGCAGACGATTCAGCTGAAGCCGGGCGAAAAGCTCGCGTTGGACGGCCAGTTGCTGTCGCAACACGCTTCCTTCAATACCATCGCACTCACCGGCGAAAGCAAACCGGACACCAAGGTTAAAGGTGATGCTGTATTGGCCGGTATGATCAATCTAAACACCGTGGCACAAGTCCGTGTCACTACTGCGTATGCCGACAGCAAGCTCAGCAAAATTATTGAGCTGGTACAGCATGCGGCAACTCAGAAGGCTCCTACCGAGTTGTTTATCCGTAAATTTGCAAAAGTATATACGCCCATCGTTGTCGTATTGGCTGCCTCTATTGCTGTTGCTCCCGCGCTGTTCGTAGCCGATTATGTCTTCAGCGATTGGTTGTACCGCGCACTGGTCTTTCTCGTTATTTCGTGTCCCTGCGCACTCGTTATCTCCATCCCGCTCGGCTATTTTGGCGGGATTGGGGCAGCAAGCCGGCACGGCATCCTGTTTAAAGGAGGCAACGTCCTTGATGCGCTGGCCGGTGTGAAACAGGTTGTGCTGGATAAGACGGGCACGCTCACTAAGGGGGTATTCCGCGTCCAAGAAGCAGTCATCGTTGATGGGTACGATCGCAAGGAAATCCTTGCCTTGGTCAATGCGTTGGAAAGCCATAGTACCCATCCCGTAGCAACGGCTATTCATGCCTTTGTAGGTGAGGCCGATCACACCATTCCTTTGGAGCAGGTAGTGGAAATTCCTGGCTATGGGTTGACGGCGATGGTGGCGGGCAAGAAGCTCGTCGTGGGAAATTTAAGACTGCTCGACCGGGCCGGGATCGTACATGAGGTTGAAACGAGCGGTATTCCCCACACCATCGTGGCAATAGGCTATGATGGCCGTTTCGTTGGTTACCTTATCATCGCAGATGAAATTAAGCCCGATGCGACGGAAGCGGTCAACCGGCTGAAAGCACTTGGGATTACGCTTACCATGCTCAGTGGAGACCGTTCCAGCGTGGTGCAAGCCGTGGCCGGCACATTGGACATACTTGCATACGGCGACTTGTTGCCGGAAGATAAAGTCAATAAAATCAATGAAATGCGATCGATCAACTCCCGTATCGCTTTTGTCGGTGATGGAATCAACGATGCTCCCGCTATCGCACTAAGCGATGTAGGTATAGCTATGGGCGGGCTTGGCAGTGACGCAGCGATCGAAACTGCTGACGTGGTCATTCAAGACGACCGGCCCGGCAAGATTCCGTTAGCCGTCCACATTAGCAAAGCCACGCGCCGCATTATCTGGCAAAACATTACGATGGCCTTCGCTGTGAAAGCTGCTGTACTTATCCTCGGTGCCGGTGGTCACGCCAATATGTGGGAAGCCGTCTTTGCAGACGTAGGCGTAGCATTACTGGCTATTGGCAATGCTATGCGTATACAACGAATGCATTTTTAGGTTTCTTGACATCTATTGATGTAGCCCCCCTGGTTGCCGCGACCGTCCGCTATGGTTTAGGGTTATGGCGATTTTCCAAGTCGACTACTCGTTTTTCTATCGCCTCCATGATCTCGGTTAAACTGGACACGGCTTCCTTAATCTGGGCGTCCGTTACTTTTTGCTCCAAGTGTTTCATTTCTGTGGTTAACGCATCCAGCCGCTCGTGTAATGCACGAAAATCAGCGGTCGATTGCTGATCTTTTTTCTTGAATACGGATAAGGCAGCAATGACCAATGCTATGATTCCAATAGCGAGGGCGAGGTAAGCTATCATGTTATTGTCTGTTTTAGTGTTGTCGTTACGACTGGCAAATTGCTCAGGATTGGTTTGGAGTAATTCGTCAGTACCGGGGAGTGATTCCTGACTGGTATCCACGGCGATTTGCTCCATGGGTGTTTCTTCGACGGCGGGATGCATCAACCGCTCGACCCGAGCCACATATGCCTCATAGCCTGGTAGCTGCTTCCGATAGCTTTTCCCGGGCCGTTCAAAAATATCCGCAAACACCTGATCCCGCAAGGCTACCAATCCAGCTTCATCAGTGACCCTCATGGCACGCCAACTCGCATACCATCGTTCAATGCCCGCTATGGGTTTACTGGCCAGCTGGTCCGTGAAGCAGTCGTAATCCAAGGTCTCACAGGATATGTCGAAGCTGGTATCTTGCGAAACCGCTTTGTCCGTTGCCAAAAAGTTAATCGTTTCCCGGATCAGCTCGTATTTGGCATGGCCTACCTGGTCTTGTGCGAAGACGGACCAAGCAGATACAACCAGGTATACGATAGTTACCAAACTGCCCCTCACATTCTTAAAATTTGTCATAAACGTAGTCGTTGGCTTACTTGACGGCTAAAATAGAAAGAAAATAAGGAGCAATTACGCTTTTTCTAAAAATTATATTGCCTATCCCGAGGTCAAATTGAGCATCAGTCCAACCGGTTCAACGCATTACGCGACAATTCGATCGGAAACCATTGCTGGCTTTTTTTATTTTTATGGCGAGATACATCGATGTGCCGCATGGCGCATGATGGAACATCAAATTCATCCGTTATGTTTTTTTATCCTTCTTTGCTTGCCGCTTTTAGTGTCTCTTTCTTATTCAACAAAGAACCCCACTTTACCGCTGAAACTATCGACGATCAGATCAACGCTGGACTTAGCTTAGCGGTTGGCGATGTAGACGGCGACGGCCGACCAGATATCCTACTGGCCGACAAATCGCAGTTGGTCTGGTACCGCAATGGCGATTGGAAGCGCTTTGTCATGGCGGACGATATCATCCAATCCGACAACGTCTGTATTGCTGCCCGTGATATAGACGGGGACGGAAAAGTAGACGTGGCTGTAAGTTCAGGCGCTGTGCATTACCTAATCCGGCCAGGCGATCCGACACGGTTATGGTCTCCGTTAAAGCTTTGCCATAGATCTTCTGCAAACCGGATAAGTTGGGTTAAGACGGGTGACAGCTCTTATCAGTTGGTCGTGTTGCCCATATACGGCGGGGACGGCACGGACAACCAAGGCCGATCCGCAAATATTGTGGCATACCAAAAGCCAGCGGATCCAACGACGTCATGGGGGCATCGGACCATCTGGCAACCCATGCCTTTAGCGAGTCATTTGGACGTGTACGACTATGGAGACAGGGAGGTCTTTTATGTCTGTGGCGATAGTGGCATGATGGGATTTTCCTTTAAGGATGGACGCTGGATGCGCAACTCGGCTGATTGGTTAGCGCGCGGACGACAGATTAGTGGGGTGCGCATCGGTAGCACGGCTAGCCGGAATACGCATGTCTTTGCCGCTATTGAACCATTTTGTGCAAGTATGGCAACGGTGTATACCCCTAAGCTTACCGACAGTGTATTGGTATACAATAAAATAGGACGGATAGTAATCGACCGGCAAATCAATGAAGGCCGCGGATTGGGAATGGCAGACTTTTTGGATTTAAAAAGAGACCAGGTTGTGGTCGGATGGAGAAAACCAAATGCGAACGGCCATTTTGGGATCAAGTTATACGTGCCATTCAACCACTATTGGGAAGCAATGGATGTCTATTGGATAGACCGTGGCGGTATCGCCTGCGAGGGCCTGCAAATTGCCGATATGGACGGCGATGGCAAGCCGGACATCATCGCATTTGGCCGTTCAACTCACAACCTGAAGATTTATTGGAACCAAAGCAAGTGACATCTGAAATTCCCTGAACCAAAAGATGTCGTCGCAACATTGGCCTATATATGTGCGCACAACGTGACAAAACGGCCGTTGTTTGTCTGACGCCCGTAAAAATGAAGCGGCTTCCACCGCAAGCAGGCCATCTAGACTGCCAAACCGGAAAAATGGCTACAAAATTGCACGGCATATCAAACGGACGCTGCGTGCTGCGCGCCGGTATGATAAGCAATGAAACTATTACTATCCTATTTAAGCAGGTACAAAGGTTTAATCTTCTTAGCCTTGTTGTTAGCCGCCATTAACCAAGTCTTTTCCTTACTCAACCCGTATATCCTGGGTAACTTAATCATTGACCCCTATGCCAATAAGGCGGCCGATTTCCGCGCACAGGGTGCCGATTCGGCGTTTTTTTCCGGTATAACGATTGGGCTGCTCCTGATCATCGGCGTTGCTATGGTTTCGCGCATCGCCAAGGCTTTTCAGGATTACGTGGTCAATGTCATCATCCAAAAATTCGGCGCGCGCTTATATACCGACGGACTGCGCCATGCGTTGCGGCTGCCTTTCCAGGATTTCGAAGATCAGCGTAGCGGCGAAACATTATCCGTATTACAAAAAGTAAGAGCAGATTGCGAAAAATTTATTACCAACTTTGTAAATGTACTGTTTGCTACGCTGGTGGGCATTGTTTTCGTAGTTATTGTCGCTTTTCGCCTGAGCCCTTCACTACCGTTAATTTACCTCATAGGCGCAGTGACCCTGGCTTTCCTTACCAGCTACCTAAGCAGGAAAATCAAATTTATCCAGAAAAATATCTTAAGTGAGACAAACGCATTGGCTGGCTCGACCACCGAATCGCTGCGCAATATCGAGCTGGTAAAAAGCTTAGGACTTACTCAACAGGAAATTCGCCGGCTCAATACCACCACCATGAAAATCCTACAACTGGAGCTACGGAAGGTGAAAAGCGTACGGGCCGTCAGCTTTGTGCAGGGCACTTTTGTAAATTTCCTACAGCAATGCATCATGTTTGCCTTATTGTTTTTTGTGTTCAGGGACCAAATCACCGTAGGTCAAATGATGATGATGCAGTTTTATTCCTTCTTCATTTTTGGCCCATTGCAGGAACTTGGCAACATTATCCTGTCATACCGCGAGGCAGAAGCCTCCCTGCACAACCTTCAAAAACTATTCAGCCGAAAGCCGGAATTTCAGCCCACGAATCCGGAAAAGATCAACGCCATCACCAGTCTGCGGTTTGACAACGTGCACTTTCAACACCAGTCCGCCAACCGATCGGCATTGGAGGGAATTTCTTTTGAGGTGCAACGGGGAGAAACCATTGCTTTCGTTGGTCCCTCCGGCGCGGGCAAGACGACGTTGGTCAAATTATTGGTGGGCCTTTATCAGCCCAGCAATGGCCATATTTTCTATAATGATTTTAGGGGCGACCGCATAGACTTTGATGAGTTTCGTCACCAGATAGGTCTAGTGACGCAGGATACGCAGTTATTTTCAGGCACCATACGGGAAAACCTGCTCTTCGTGAATCCGGCTGCTACGGATGAGCAGATCATGGATGTAATGCATAAAGCTGCGGGACAAAACATACTCGCTCGGGCAGATAATGGGTTGGATACCGTAATCGGTGAGGGCGGGCTGAAGCTGTCCGGCGGCGAACGGCAGCGACTCTCCATCGCACGGGCCTTATTGCGGCGGCCTCACCTCATGATTTTTGACGAAGCGACCTCGGCACTTGACTCCATCACAGAGGAGGAAATTTCCAATACCATACGCCGTATCACGGCAGAGCGGCAGCACATTACGATTATGATTGCTCACCGCTTATCGACTATCATGCATGCCGATCGCATCTTTGTACTGGAAAAAGGGCAAATTATAGAAGCAGGTAACCACGCCAGACTGCTCGATGCAAAAGGATTGTATTACGCAATGTGGCGACAGCAGATCGGCGAACGTAAAGACACCATGCCTGCCGTGGTTTAGCCGCTGTATCCTTGATACAGATCGGCTTTACTCATCTTCAAGTTCGGCTAATTTTATTGATACGCAATTACGAGCATTCTTAAGGAATGGGAATTAAAGGATAAAAAACGTTTTGGGTTTTGCCGGTTCCGGCCATGTATCCTCACCAAGCAACTGCCGGATATTGATTTCAATAGTACGTGCAATTGCCGTCATCGGAATATCGCTCGGACGGTTCCTGAACGGATCTTGTAGATTGTATGCAGTCTTTTCCGCCAGGAAAAACAAGGCAGCAATCAATACCAATAGTGGAATCTCAAATAGTGCGTGGACATCCTGTATCGCAATCGACAAGGTGATGAGGAAGAGATAGATCGCCGCATGCAAGAACAACCGGTATGTGACCGGGAATACCGTTGTGTTAATACGCTCTGCTCGTCCCATCGAATCTACCAGGCGAACGAGTGTCTTATCAAGTTGTACACGACAAAACACATCCAGTGCACCTCGATTGGCCAGTTCCTTGATAGCGTATGCTTGTTGCTGTGTAAGGGCAAGGGCTTTATTTTGGTGGTTTGATAGCTTTGCAATATCTTCTTGCCGCAGGCATCCGGTATCGCGTGTCAATGGATTCAGCCCACGTAACGAATCACCCAATGCATAGCACCAAGCGATTTGCCGGTGTCCGATTTCAGTAATGACAGCCTGATGCTCGGCGGTCAAGTAGCTCTGCAGTTGTATGACCAAGGTCCGCGAATCGTTTACGATGGATCCCCAGATTTTCCGCGCCTCCCACCACCGTTCATAAGACTGGTTCATCTTGAAGGAAAGTAAAATGGAGATCGCGGTACCCAAAAACGCCGGTACACCTAATGGCATCTCAGGTAAACGGTCCGACAAGAGGTAGGTAAAGGTGTTGAAGATCAAACCGACAATAAAGACTACCGCTACTTCGAGTTTAACTTTATTAAACATGTAGCGGAATGGTATACCTTTGGTTTTTATAAGCATAGATAACTTGCGTATGATGAAGCGGGTCCGTGTTTTTCGATAAACAACATTTACCCCCAGATGTTTTGATAAATTAACGTGTTTTATTACGCGTATTTGATGCGTATACTGTACGTAGAAAGCGTTATCCGTACGCACCATAATAGGCTGCCCCGATTAGCGCAGCCTTGCTATTCAATATCGTTTTTATGGATACGCTTTGTAACAGTTCAGTCATGCGCGAATTCTGAATAAATTGTTGCCGGAACAGCTCTCTACGCAGCAATGGGTAGATCCTGGGTGGTATACCGCCGCCCAGCAGGAGTCCTCCCATTGCTTTATGCTTCAACACCAGGTTAGCGGCTTCCCGTGCCATATAGCCTACAAATAACTCCATTGCCATGATGCAAGTACCATCCAGCTCACGCATAGCCGCATGACTAATTACAGCGGCCGGGTCACGGTTATGCTTAAAATTTTCCGTTAGCCAGGCAGGTTCTTTACGGCCCTTTATGTCGCGCAGAAAGCGGTAAATCCGGTAAATACCCGAACCCGACACAACGTGCTCCCAACTTACGATATTGAGCTCCGCTTTCAGGTGAGTCCACAGTTCGATATCGAATTCCGTTCGGGGCGCAAATTCGCAGTGCCCGCCTTCCGTTGCAAATGGTCGGTGCGCCTCGCCATCCCAGAAAATACCCGCCTCCCCTAATCCGGTGCCGGGAGCCAAAATGGTCATATTGCCCGAATTCGTCGATCCATTGTCATATATCGTAGCGATATCTTCTTGCGCCAATCCAGCCAACCCATAGGCTGTAGCTTCCAAGTCGTTGATAAGCACAACACGCTCAACGCCGAGATCGCGCTCCAAACGGCTGCCGTCGAGCTCCCACTGCAAATTCGTCAGCTTCACCCTGTTGTCTAAAACAGGACCTGCAACACCGATGGATAACATGGACGGTACACGCTGGCTATCGGCCCGGAATGTTTCAAAAAGCGCTTCAAATGTAAGATGTTCCCCGGATGGGAAAGTGGCCTCACGCAAAAGCGAAAGCTTTTCGCGTTGCACTTCAAACAAACCCAAGCTCGTCTTGGTGCCACCAATGTCGGCAGCCAAGATCAGCTGTTTTCGCGTATCAGGCTTTCCCTTTTTCGGCAGATACAATAGATATGACATTGTTTTTGTATTAAAATGCAGCATATCCGGTTATAACGGGATAACCGAGAAATGTTGTTAAGATAAGCTATGGGGTTGGGATTTGCAAATCGTACTTTTGTATATCAGATTTGGGATAATGAGAAATCAAGCTGAACAACGGATTGCGGACACTGAAGCGGCATACTCCAGCGTTAGAATCGCTGTTCCGACAGCCTATGCAGACGTGTTTTCCCATTTTTATTTTGCCGAAAATAATACGGATGAAGTCGTCGCCAGAACGTTGCTGCCATCCTATCAAACTATTTTAGTTTTCTGTTTTGGCAAAAATGCATTGCTGCGAACGCAGCAAAACACTCCGCTCGAAGTGGACAAATGCCTGGTTTTGGGCCCGATAAAAAAGGCATTTGATTACGCGTTATTTCCGCAATCCAGCATATTAGTCGCCAATTTTAAACATGACGGTTTTTATCGTTTCTTCGGTACCGCTTCAATCGGCGAAAGACCATTGTTGCATCCCGATGAGCTGTTGGAGGAAAACTGTTTTACGGCGCTATGGGCCGAACTCAATCAAATACCCGAAGTAATGCGCCGTGTGGATTATATGCTTGACTTTTGTAAACCTTACCTGGGCCGGCGCAATATTATTGCCGAGCGGTTAGCAAATTTCAACAAACAAAACCTGGACCCGATTAAAGCAGTTGCCAATGAGCAAACCCAGACTGAAAGGAATATTCAGCTCCACCATAAAAAGCATTTCGGCTATTCAGCTAAAGAACTAAACCGGTATCGGCGATTTTTGAGTGTCATCGAACGGATACAAGTGATTGCAACGAACCACTCCAGAATGGATTGGTTTGAAGTCATCGACGAATGTGGTTATTATGATCAAAGTCAACTGATTCACGACTTTAAGTATTACCTCAATATGACCCCGGTGAAGTACTTGGAATTCCAGCAGGATATTTGCAATCCAATGAGCTGATTTCGTTTTCTTACAATTTACGCGGATAATGGCGCACTAACTTTGTCTCAAACAAATAAGTAACATTATGAGACATTTAATCATTTACGCCCACCCCCATCCGCAGAGCTTAAACGGGAGGTTAACACAAAAACTCGCTTTGCATCTGTCGAAAAACGGACACGATATTAAGGTCAGGGACTTGTACAGACTAGATTTCAATCCGGTGCTATCCCTACAGGATATGGAAGGGCAACGCGCAGGAAAGGTGGCCGATGATGTCAGAAAAGAGCAGGAATTTATTCAATGGGCTGATTGTATCACCATCATTCACCCCATTTGGTGGACGGGCCTGCCGGCCATCATCAAGGGCTACATCGATCGCGTATTCAGCTATGGTTTCGCTTACCGTTATGACCAGGGCATTCAAAAAGGGTTACTTACTGAAAAAGCTGCGGTGATCATCAACACACACGGCAAGTCGCAGGCTGAATATGAAGCCATTGGCATGGATAGAGCACTGTCTCTCACCTCCGATACCGGTATATACGCGTACTGTGGGCTTACAGTTAAACGGCATTTTTTCCTCGATAAAGCAGACCGTGCTACGGATACCCGGCTTGAACATTGGATAAAGCAAATCAACGAGGTATATGACACCGTTTTTATTGCATAATTCATTAATCCTTTTTTACTTTTGTATAAGTATCCAAGGTGTCCCAAAGCAAACGCATGAAGACAAAATTATCCGGACGGCTCGCCAGCATTGTTGATGCATTGCCCTTGACAGACGAGATCAGGATTTTGGAAATCGGTTGCGGCTCAGGTGGAATGGCGAGGGAAATTTCAAGGCGAATCGGCAATGGACATATTCTTGCCATTGACCGCTCCGCAAAGGCTATACAACAAGCTATAACAGGCTCTCAAGCTGAAATAGAAACCGGTAAACTTTCCTTTAAGCGAGTTGCCATAGAAAGGTTTGAGCTTGAACCCAACGAAGAATTATTCCACATAGCTGTTGCAATACGAGTCGGAGCATTGGATGGGCGACACCCCGAAATTGAAAAGCAATCGTTGACAAATATTGCAAAAGCGCTGAAGGAAGACGGAAAACTATTTATTGACGGAGGAACCCCATTAAGGGAGATATCACTCGACCTATACAGAGAAAATGCCGGCCGCCAGCATAACGGTCAAACACCTAATAAGAAAGGCAATGAACACAAGCGATAAACACAATGAGCGTATAGCTAAAATGACGTTTGCATCCGTGTATCCGCATTACGTCACAAAGGTAGAAAGTAAGGGCAGAACCAAAGAAGAACTGCATCAGGTCATTGAATGGCTGACAGGTTTTGAAGAAAGAAAACTACAAGCGCTTATCGATGAGAACGCAACGTTTGAAACATTCTTTGAGCAAGCAACATTGAATCCCAATGCTCATCTCATTACAGGTGTAATCTGCGGTTATCGAATAGAAGAAATCGAAAATCCATTGACAAAAAAAACGAGATATTTGGACAAGCTAGTGGATGAACTGGCAAAAGGGCGGAAAATGGAAAAGATTTTAAGAACGCCTTGACGGGATTTGCTCAAGCACGCTTGGCCGACCTGTTAAAGCCTTCTTCTGAAAAAGCCCGCGCCAGCTATTTTCCAAATCTTGCTCAAAGATTTTCCGAAACGCGTTATCCGCCTTTTTCAACGCCCAAGACGATATATCCGACTTCAAGTAAAACCCCTTCTTTAATGCCGGGAGCAGCATCAAAGAAAGACGGATAGTATCGACGATCATGATCAGGTCTTTGAAATCCCTGTGATGATGAAGATAGTCCGCGCGCTTAGCGAGACCCTAAACCAACCATTTTTAGGGTCTCGCTAGAACAGGGAATTATTGAATGATCAGGAAGGCTTATAAAAGAAAAAACCCTATAAACGCGCTGTTTATAGGGTTTTGATAGAAAGGATTCCTTTGTTGCGGAGAGGGCGGGATTCGAACCCGCGATACGCTCAACACGTATACACACTTTCCAGGCGTGCTCGTTCGACCACTCTGACACCTCTCCGTAATACCGGGATGCAAAAGTAAGAGTTTTTCAGCATATCACAACACGGAATAATGAATATTTCAATGTCCTCCGCCCTTACGTATCTTGAACACATGCAAGATAGCCGGGAATATTGCGTCCATGGTTTCGCGTACGCCCTTCGGAGAACCGGGTAAGGTGATAATCAACGTGTCTCCCATAAACCCAGCTATCCCCCGCGATAACATGGCCAGTGCCGTGCGCTCTTGGCCATAACGCCGGGCAGCTTCCATCACGCCGGGTATTTCTTGATCAAGCAAAGGCTTAATCGCTTCGGGAGTGACGTCACGGACGGATAATCCTGTCCCCCCACTGAAAAGGACAAGGTCATATCCTTGCGCATGTAGACGCATTGCTGTCTCCTGGATTTGGCTCACTTCGTCCGGCACAACGGTAAATTCGCTGGGCGCTATCTCCCATTGTTGCAGCATATCGACCAGCACCTTCCCCGACACATCGGTTTCAAGTCCCGCCGAAATGCGGTCGGAGCAAATCACCACCGCACACTTGAAGCCAGGCAGTACGGCCACCTTATGATCCGACTTGCCCCCGCGTTTACTTTCAAGCCTTACGGACTTTATTTCCAGTTCTTTATCAATGGGCTTCAGCATATCATACAGCGTAAGCGCTGTTATCATTGCCCCATGCATAGCTTCGACCTCCACGCCTGTTTTGTAAATGGTATGCACTTCAACCCGGATTTCTATCAACTGGTCCTCCATGCGGTAGGTGATAGCTGCATATTCAATGGGCAACGGATGGCAATCAGGGACCACATCGCTGGTTTTTTTGATAGCCAACAGGCCGGCTGCACGGGAAAATTCAAGTACATCTCCTTTCGGTACGCTTCGCTCCTGTACTGCCCGGATTGTTTCCGCATTCGAGACTTTCACGGTCGCCAGCGCAATTGCCTGGCGGAGCGTCGTCGTTTTGTGCGTAATGTTTACCATGTTATTGATTTGTCTTCCATTGGTATTCTTCGCCTGCAAAGTGCTCTTTGCCCCAGATAGGCAGTTCACTCTTTATACGCTCCACAAGCTCCCCGCACGCGTCCATGGCCGGACGGCGATGGCCCGCGGCCGCAAGTACAAAGAGACAAATTTCACCCGCCAAAACGGTGCCCAAGCTATGCTTCACCACGATTCCATTCAGTGCATAGCGCTGGCAGACGTCAACGGCAATCGCCTCCAGCTGCTCGTCAACCATAGCCGTATACGCTGTATATTCAATGGCTGTTACCGACTTCCCTCCAACAACGTCTGCCCGTACCTGACCGATAAAACAGGAGTACGCCCCCACCGTCGTTTCAGCGGCGTATTGTTGGACGCATTGGGCAACCATCGTAGCCGGAATAGCGCCTTGCACAAAAATCGGTTTTGCAGTTACTCCCATGTTGTTATATCATTACTTTGATAAGATGCACGCGCCGTCATGCGCCACTTCTCCTAACCTAACCACCCGAAAAAGGCGGTAAGAAGGCTATCTCGGCGTGCGTAGCGAGCCGCGTATTTTGGCGAACGATTTTCCGGTCCACGGCGATTACATAGGTAGCCTTTTGGAGCGCCGGATATCGCGTGTAAAGCCACCGCAAAAGCTCATCTGTATCATCCACCTGTGGTGCGCCCACGTTTGAACAGCCCGTAAGCTCGATCAGCTGCCCGAAAAACTGTACTGATAACGTATTACTCACCATACATTCGGTAAAAATAACTTAAATGAAGCCACAGCCAATACCATGGCCAATAAAAATTTTATCGTTCGCTGCTGAAAACGCAAGGCTCCGAAATACGATCCCAACAGTCCACCCGAAAAAGCAATCACTACATATGCCGCCATGTCCGAATCGAAGGAAACACCTTGGTTAAGCTGTCCTGCCAGGCCCGAAAGCGAATTGGCGAAAATAAACAAAGCGCTGATGGCTGCAGCTTGCTTCTGGTCCGCCCAAGCCAGCAATAACAAAACAGGAGACAGGATGATACCACCGCCGATACCCAGTATTCCTGAAAGCAAACCGATTGTGGCGCCGACGAGCAACAACCATACGGTCTTGGGGTTGGCCGTACCGTCCACCTTGATGTCGCTAAAAAACAAGAAGCGGACAACAGGTATCAGCAGGAATATACCAAGCATCTTCTTATAAGCATCCGAATGTAGCGCCAGGCTCCCCCCCACGAATGCCATTGGCACGGAAGCCAGTGCCAGCGGGATGAACAGCTTGCGATTGAAGTAATGCCCCCGGTAATAAAAAATAAACGAAGTCAACGAAACAAAGAGATTAAGTAATAACGCAGTAGGTTTCATGATTTCCGGCGTCGCACCGAACAACGCCATAAGCGCTAAATAACCGCTGGCACCACCGTGACCGACAGACGAATACAAAAATGCTACACAAAAAAGCAATAGATAAAACCAAAGTATATTATCCATAATGGGGCAACAGGTGTATATCGACTTTCTCATTCGCTTCATAATGCCGTTCCGTTTCGTCGAGTACGACAAAGCAGTTGGCAACGGCAAACGTACGCATCCGATAGGATTCCTGGGCTGGGAGGATGGCCACATATCCATCTCGGTACAAGCCCTTGAGAAAATGCGTAAGCTGGTTGTTTTTTTTATACGCTGCGGCCAGCGGCACTTGCAAAACCGTCAATAAATCGTTATGCCCTGTAAGCCTGCGCAGCACCGGCCATACGTATTGATAGAAACAGGTCAATACGGACGATGGGTTCCCCGGCAATCCAAACACCGGTTTGTTGTTTTTCCGACCCGCGAAAAGCGGTTTCCCCGGCCGTTGTTTAACGCGATGGAACAATTGTGTTATACCGCAGTGCTTAGCCGCTCTCACCACAAAATCGTATTCACCTACACTCACCCCGCCAGTAAGCAAGACCACATCCGATACCTGCAAAGCGATGGCCAGCGCTTCGGCTGTCGCTTCAAAAGTGTCCGCCGTATACTGAACTGATACATCCGTGATTCCCATCTGAGCCAGTGCCGCCCGCAGCATCGACGAAGATGCTTCGTATACTTGACCATGTGATAAGGTTTCACCCGGTTGTTTCAGTTCGTCACCCGTAATAATCAATGCAACAACCGGTGGTTCATAAACAGTTACCCTATCGCACCCCACTCCCGCAAGGAAACCCACAGCTGCAGCGCTAAGCGGCGTTCCGTGTGCCAATGCAACTTCTCCCGCGTTGATTTCGGCACCTCGGATCCGGACATGGTCACCCCGCTTTATATCCGCTTGATTAATATGCAGCTGACCACCGATCACTTCGGCACGTTCCTGCATGACCACTGTGTCTGCGCCTTCCGGCAGCGGAGCACCTGTGAAGATGCGTGCGGCCTGGCCCTGCCCTATCGCTATCCGGTCGGCCATGCCGGCTGGCACTTCACGGATCACAACCAACGGATCGCGGGGCTTCCATTCGTTATAGGCAAACGCGTAGCCGTCCATCGATGACTGGTCAAAGGCCGGCACGTCTACTTGTGCACAAACGTTTTCCGCCAGCACGCGCCCAACGGCTTCAGGCAGCGCCTTGCATGCCGTCTTTGCATGGAAGTTTTGGTGTGCTAAGATGGTCTTAGCCTCAGATACTGAAATAATTTGATCGCTCATCGTCTGTCGTTATCCCCCGATACTAATCATACTCCGGTTGACAAGTTTGTCACCCGGCAAGTCTTTGAAGGGTATATCCCCAAATTGACCGCCAAGTCGCTCGGCTTTCCCTAAGATGTTTTTGCGTATGAATTGCTCCAGCGGTTTGCCGCTACGTAAGGCCGAAAGTAAATCGCTTTCGGTTTTCGAAAATAAGCAGTTTTTCATTTTGCCGTCTGCAGTGAGCCGCATGCGATTACACCCCGAGCAGAAAGGTGCACTCATTGTACTGATGATAGCAAACGTGCCCTGGTGACCCGGTACCTGGTAAGGTTGGCTTGTTGCATGGGGGTCGTGGCGAAGAGGTACGGCATGATACTGCTCGGTGATGAGATTCATGATTTCCTGTTTTGGAAAGACCTGGTCGCCGGTCCATCTGTTGCCTTCAAACGGCATAAATTCAATGAACCGTACATCGATCGGATCGTCTTTCGTCCATGCCACAAAACCAAGTACTTCATCGGCATTCACGCCATTCATGACCACGGTATTGATTTTTACATGGAATCCGCGATCAATAGCCGTCCGGATATTACGCATCGTCTGGCTGAATTTATCCCTACGGGTAAGTTGAAAGAACCGCTCGGCAGATAATGTATCCAGACTGATGTTGAGACTACGCACTCCAGCCAATTGCAAGGTATCGAGGTGCCGATGAAGCAGTGTAGCATTTGTTGTCAGTGTCAGTTCAACCGGCAATAACGAAAGGCGCATCAAAATATCATCAAAATCGCGTCTGGCCAAGGGCTCACCACCGGTGAGTCGAATTTTGGTCACCCCCAGACCGACAAATACGGCAGCAATCGCTTCAATCTCCGCCGGTTGCATGAGATGGCGCGTTGGCATGAAATCGTAATTTTCATCGGGCATGCAGTAGAAACAACGTAGATTACACAAATCAGTGAGTGATATACGCAGGTATGTATGATTTCGATCGTATGTATCCAGTATCATGATTCAGCGTAAGTTAATCATACGTTGGCAAATAGTTTGTTATAGGCGTCCCGGGTATCTACATCCACCGCCCCCAGCGGGAATGCCACAATGGCCACTTCATCGCCGAAGCTTTCAATCACATGTTTAGCTCCTGTGTCTCCGTTAAGCGCCAACAATAGCGGAAAGACTGATTGATGAAAGAGCGCGGGAACACCTTTCCTTCCCTCGTAGTAGCTGGCCGTAATCGGCGCCGCGGTCAGTCGCTGCTGGTTTATCAACGCTCGGAGATGTGCTGCGTCTACATATGGTTGGTCGCACAACATAACGATAAGATGTGCCACGTGAGGATGGTGGGTCATGACGTGTCGCACACCGCATACCAGCGAGGTAGCCATCCCCTCGGCGTAGTCGTTATTTACCACGGTGTCTACGCTGATATCCGCCAACTGTTTTGCCGTTGCTGCCGCTTCGGATCCTAAAACCACAGTTGTGCTTCCTACTCCGGCCTCCAACGCTGCGCTGACGGCATGTTGCAGCAACGTGCGCTCTTGATAGCGCAATTGCTGTTTGGGTGTTCCCATCCGTTTAGATTCACCAGCCGCCAGCAGGAGCACACCATAGGTTTGCAAGGACGGATTAATGCGGGATTGCCGTTGGTGTATCCTGCCTGTCAAATCCCGGAGATGGCTGCCACGCCGGCCGGCGAATACGGCCTTTATTTCCGCTACCACAGCCAGGGCGATTTCCTCGGACGTTTCCGCGCCGATATCCAATCCAACCGGGCCGTAGACTTGTGTCCGTCTGTCTTGGGGAATGACAATCCCTTCTTCTTCCAACTCGTCCAGCATCCGTTGCCGTTTTTTTACAGGGCCTAATATCCCAACGTAGCCTGCAAGGCTGCCAACCACCGCCTTGAATATCGCTTTGTCATAGGCATAATTGTGCGACATTAACACAACAGCAGTCCGCTCGTCGATGCGTACGTTCTGCAACGCTTGCTCCGGTCCCGACACGATGACTTGGCAGTCCGGAAAACGACCGGTATTTGCATAATTAGGCCGGCCGTCTGTCAAAGTAAGCTCCCATCCCAAAAGTTCAGCCAACCGGGCGAGCGGCAACACATCGTTGCCCGCCCCGGCTATAACTAAAGCTGGCGGCGGCGCCACATATTCGATACAGGCGAGAATAGCGGTTCCCCCCTCTTGCTCGGACTCATAGGCAATGAAAGCGGTGTGTTGTGCCGCCAGCACGCACTGCATATCCTTACTTATGCGCTCGCATGGCACGAGCGATGTACTGCCCGATGTATGGATACCTTTCTCGGTCGCTGCGATGGTAGTGCCTTGTCTGCCATTCCTTTTATCGTCCGGCGTAAAAAACGTGACCAGGGTCGATGGCTGGCGGCTTGCCGCCACGCGCTTCAATAACGAAATAGGTGTTTCTTCAATGTGGCTGGTTAGCGGCTCAATCAGTACCCGGATAATCCCATCGCACCCCAGTCCGACGCCCAACACAGAGCCGCCTTCGTCCGAAGTGTCATAAGTGACCAGCATGGGGTGCTCATCCATCATCACAAGCAATGCTTTGCGGAGCGCGTCCCCTTCAAGGCAACCTCCACTAATCGCCCCGGTAAGCCTACCGTCTTCGGTAATCAACATGCGTGCACCTGCACTGCGGTAGGAAGAACCCTCGATATGCACGACAGTTGCCAATGCTGCTTTTTGTTGCTGTTTACAAGCCGTTTCGAAGGCTGCTATAATCTGCTTGATTTCTTTCATCGCTCTTACTACCCTTCTCCAAAATTTTAATCGGCAACCGTTTCTGCCTCCAGGACAGCGTGGGCAAGCCGATCCGCGGCTTCGTCTACCTCTTCCGCACCGGTAAACCGACCCAAACTAATGCGGATGGTACGACTTGCCTCACCATCGCTCAGCCCCATCGCTTTCAGCACGTGTGACGGTCGCCGAACCAGACCGGAGCAGGCGCTTCCCCTGCTCAAAGCCAGGTATGGAGACAAGGAAAGCAACAGTTGTTCTGCATCACCCCGGGGCAACAACAGGTTGCTTACGTGGGGCAATCGATCCGCATGCCCATTGATCATTACGTGCGGGACATTGTTCCGCAACCTGTATTCCAGCCTATCGCGAAGTTGTTGCATTGCCGTAGCAGCCGCCGCCATTTCATAACGGCATAGCTCAGCGGCCTTGCCAAAGCCAACAATGCCGGGGATATTTAACGTGCCACTGCGGAGTCCCCCTTCATGGTCGCCTCCATGCTGCTGGGGCAGGACGTGTGCCCGCAGTTCGGCGTTCCGAACGACGAGCGCCCCGATCCCCTTAGGTCCGTACAGCTTGTGGGCCGAACAAACCAAGAGATCGATGGCATCCGCTCCGGCGTGCACCGGTATTTTGCCGACGGCTTGCGTGGCATCGCAGAGAAAGGGCACGCCATGTTTCCGGGCAATGGCCCCGATAAGCTTAACAGGATGAATAACCCCTGTCTCGTTGTTGGCATACATGAGCGCGATACAGATGGTATCGTCGCCGATGGAAGCTTCCAGCGCTTTGATATCGATTCTTCCCTGCCTATCCACCTCAAGATAAGTAACCCGGCAGCCTTTTGTCTCCAAGTACGCACACGTATCCAAAACTGCTTTATGCTCCGTCTTACAAGTGACAATGTGACTATCTCGCCCGGCATTCGCTTCGGCAATCCCTTTGAGTGCCAAGTTGATGGACTCGGTAGCTCCCGAGGTAAAGACCAGATCTTGCGGGCGGGCGCTAATCAGCCGGGCAACTTGCTCCCGGGCATCTTCAACGGCCTGCTTAGCCTGCCATCCATAGCGATGATCGGCACTTGCAGCATTGCCGTATTGCTCGGTAAAGTAGGGCAGCATGGCCTCCACCACTCGTGGGTCGCAAGGAGTCGTTGCGTTGTAATCCAAATATATAGGCCGTCGTCCCATTTCAGGCAAATAATCCACTCTTGACAAATGGTTGCGTCCGAAGGCGCACGCCAGTAGCGGCATAGGCCGCGTTGGCAACGGCGGGTCCAGCCGGAGGCAATCCCGGCTCACCCAATCCTGTCGGATCGATGTCACTTTCGATAAACTGGATCTCAATTTCCGGGACCTCCGCCATGCGAATCATCCGATAGGTATTGAAATTCAGCTGGTCCGGCTTACCCCGTGTCAGCGTCAGTTCGGGATACATCGCATGGCCAATGCCGTCTATGATACCGCCTTCCACCACATTTTCAGCACCGCTTTTATTGACGACAATGCCACAATCGACCGCACAGTATATTCTCTTGATCTTCAACTTCCCATCGTCACGTTTTTCCACTTCGGCTACCTGTGCCACGTAGGAGTTGAACGAATATTGCGCTGCAACGCCCTGGAATATGTTCGGTCCTTTAGGTGTACCCCACCCGGCCATCGCTGCTGCCTTTTTGATGACGCCAGCAAAGCGGTCCGGATCGTACTCCAGCTCACCGGCAGGCTGTTGCTTGGCCTGTTCGAGCACCTCCAGCCGGAAAGTCACCGGATCTTTCCCAATGGCATGGGCGACTTCATCAAAAAATGACTGTTCCGAAAAGGCAATAAAGTTATGGATGGGGCCTCGCCAAGGAGCAGTGGTCACCGGTGTTTTATACTCCTGCGCATCCACCTGCAGGTTAGGTACAGCGCCGGCGGGGAAGCTACCTGCCCGGGCCGGGTTACCTGTTGTACCGACAGACTGATGTTGCCATGCAATAAGCCGGCCGTCGGCATCCACGGCGGCCTTATACCGATATGTACACATTGGTCGGTAATAGCCGCCCCCCATATCGTCCTCCCGCGACCAAATGAGGTTTACTGGTACCCCCGCCGTTTTGGATACCAGGGCAGCCTCTTCTACAAAGTCAGACATGAGCCGCCGGCCGAATCCCCCTCCCATACGGGTCATCATCACCGTGACCTTCTCTTCCGGTACATCCACAAGCTTGGCCACCGTGGCCCGTGTCCGCTCCGGCGTCTGTATCGGTCCGTAAAGCTCCACGCCATCGGCACGTACGTCAGCATAAAAATTCATCGGCTCCATGGTGTTGTGTGCAAGGAACGGCGCTTCATAGACCGCCTCGAAGACCTTAGCCGCATTGTTGTAAGCTTGCTGCACATCACCATCCTTCCGTTGGGGATCACCGGCCGGGCGCCTTGCCACGATTTCCCGGAACTTGCGTTGGTAGTCTGCCGTGCTTTCCATCTGCTCGCCGTCTTCCCATTCAGCCTTAATTTTCTTCGCTCCTTGCATCACTTCCCAAGTAGACCGGCCCAATACGGCTATCTTGTTATCGATCCGAAGTACACGCTCTACACCTTGCTGCTGCAACGCTTCGGTATCATCATAGGCTTTGAGTGTCTGGCCAAAAGCGGGTGGCCGCACCAGTGCGGCGTATCTCATCCCTTCGCGTTTGGTATCGATGCCATATTTGTATTGTCCGGTCACGATGGCGCTATTGTCGACATTCGGAATCCATTGGCCGATGATGGCAAAAGATGCGATAGGTTTGACAGGTACATCCTCCGGCACTTCCAGCGTCGCGGCCCGCTCCACGAGCTCACCATAGCCAAGTTTCCTTCCCGAATCATGGTGGATGACCTGCCCCTTTTCGGTCGTGCAGTCCCCGGGTGCAACATCCCACGTGGCCGCTGCCGCGTTGATGAGCATCTGCCGCGCGGTAGCTCCCGCTTTGCGGAAAGACTCCCAGCTATCGCGGACTGAGCCGCTGCCACCGGCGATTTGCCGGCGATATTTGCCGGTATCCAATCCGGCTTGTTCGACCTTGACACCCTGCCAATCGACATCCAGCTCCTCAGCTACCAGCATCGGCAAGGCGGTCTTTACCCCCTGGCCAATTTCCGGATTGGGGTTCATCAGGGTAACCTCACCATTGGTGTCTATTTTCACAAATGCGTTCAGTTCGTATATCACGCCGGCTTCCTGCTGCGGCCCACACGAAGAAAAGAGTTTAAAGCCCAATACCAGCCCTCCCCCGGCAAAAGCACTGATCCGTATAAAATCCCTCCTACTTACGGTATGTTGTTGCGTATTCATTTTATATACTGTTTAGTGATGGTTAATCCATGAATTGCATGAGTCCTTCCGGCATTAAGCCCCTTCGGCAGCCAATTTAATCGCTTTCTTGATGCGATTGTAGGTGCCGCAACGGCAAATGTTGGTCATGGATTCATTGATCGCCTCATCTGTTGGATTTGGATTTTTTTTCAAAAGCGCCACCGCGGTCATGATTTGTCCCGCCTGGCAATAACCACATTGAGGGACATCGATCTGTTCCCATGCCCGCTGCACGGGGTGGCTGCCATCCGCTGAAAGACCTTCGATGGTCGTAATCGACTGATTAGCGGCACTTTCTACAGGGATAGCACATGAACGCACCGCTGCATCGTCGATATGTACCGTGCAGGCGCCGCATTGCGCGATACCACATCCGAACTTTGTTCCCGTAAGACCGATGACGTCCCGAAGTACCCACAGTAACGGCATTTGCGGGTCTACATCCACTTCGTATGCCTTTCTGTTGACGGTTAACTGTATTGTTGTCATATGAGTTGTTTAGTTAGTTCATTTTTAATCCTTGGGGAATCAAGGGCAGCTGATGCAGCCTGACGCCCGTTGCGTCGGCGATGGCATTACGTATAGCAGGCGCAGTCCCGACGATAGGCGTCTCGCCCGCCCCCGCCGACGGAATGTCTTTTTGATCAATCAGCACAATATCCAGCGGAGGAATATCAGCAAAGCGCGGCACGCGATAAGTAGACAATGTCGGGTTCAAGATGCGACCATCCTTAAAATCGATGGCTTCGAACAATGCACCGCCAAGTCCCTGCAAAATGGCGCCAAGCACCTGATTTTCGAGGTGTTTGGGATTGACGATGGCTCCGCAGTCATAGGCAGCCACCAACCGTACGACCTCCAATTGTCCGTTGGCCTGTCCATAGGCCACTTCCGCACACGTAGCGATATAAGAATTTTTGACGAAGCCGCAAGCTATGCCGAAACCATGTCCCGGAGCCTTCTTCCCTCCCCAGCCAAATCGATCCGCAGCCGCCGTCAATACGCCGCGCATGCGTACATCGGTCAATTGACTTAACCGGAACTCCAGTGGATCGCGTTGCAATAGCCTTGCCAAGTCATCCACCATGCATTCGATGGCAAATACATTGGCCGTAGCGGCCAATGCCCGATATGACCCCTGCCTAAGCGGCGTCCGCGATGGATGGTACCGGATGTGCTTCACGCCCGCCTCATAAGGGAGATCGATGCCTGCGTTGCCTGAATTATAATTATGGAATTCCCATGAAGCAATGGTGCCATCGTCCTTCAATGCGGCAGCCACCTCGATGAGCCCAGCCGGCCGGAAATAGGCCCACTTGAACTCCTCTTCGCGGGTCCAAACGATTTTCACCGGTTTGCCTACTACTTTGGCCAGCCGTGCCGCTTCCAGGGCGGCCTCACCACTATGCTTGCCACCATAAGCCGAACCCGTATCAGGCATAATCACCCGCACCTGTTCCTTGGCCAGGGAAAACGCCCCTGCAAGCTCTTCCTGTACCCCAAAAGGCCGTTGTGTGCCAGTCCATACCGTCAACTGGCCGTCGTTCCATTCCGCTATGGCGGCCCGGGGTTCCAAGGGTACATGCGCGATATACTGCACTTCCACCCGATGTTCCAACCGGTGTGTTGAAGCCTCAAATAAACGGCGGGCCTCCTGTCGATCGTCTTCATCCCCCCCACCGTGCCGTGCATTGTCTTTGAGGTAAGCGAAGAGTTCCGCTTTTGACGGTTGCGGCGTGGTATTCCATTGCGCTGCTATACGGGCTAATGCATTGGCTGCGGTTTGCGGATCCGGGGCTGTCACGCCAATAAAATCAGCTGTTTGGACAACCGTTACATCGGGCATCGCTTTTGCCTTTGTTACATCCACGGCAGCCAGCGTCGCCCCATAGGCGGGAGGTCGGAGTATTTTCCCATAGACCATATCGGGCAGTACCATATCCGACGTATATTGGTGTTTGCCCGTAACGAAGTCCCGCCCGTTTATTTTAGGGATCGACGTGCCTGCCACTGTCCATTGCTCAGCTGCGGTCAGCGTTACCGCTTCATTTATCGGTATCAGCAACTTCTCCCCACGGGTGAGGGTCCCATACGCCAACGTTTTGCCCGATGAGCCATCCACAATTTTTCCGGCTTCCGCCCGCAATGCCGTGGCGGGCACTTTCAATGCTTTTGCTGCTTTTTCCAGCAGCGCTTCCCGGAGGGACGCGGCGGCTTTGCGCAGTTGCGGGCCCATATAGGGTGTCGTGCGACTGCCGAAGGTGCCGGCATCGTAAGGTGTCAGTGATGTATCGCCCATAATGAGCGCTATGTGTTGTATAGGTACAGCGAGTTCTTCGGCCACCACCTGCGCCAACGACGTCCGGATATTCTGGCCCACCTCTACTTTGCCGGTAAACACGGACACGCTGCCATCTTCATGGATATGTATCCAGGCAGCAATGGTGTTTTCATCTGCGGCCAACTGCTCGCTCACCGGTGGCGCGTCCGACCGACCGTATACGCATGACTGGGATAGGGCGACCGCGATGCCACCACCAAGCAGACGAAAAAAATTTCGCCTGGTAACGACCTTACTGGAAGTGGCTATCCTTAACCGGTCCGGCGTTTCTTCCGGATATCGTATGGAGTTTTCCATGGTTGTCATGGTCAATTTGTCCATGGGATCTTCTTTTGCTAAACGTTACTTATGGCCTCGATGATGCGCGGATAAGCGCAGCAACGGCAGATGTTTATTTGCATGGCATCAATAATCTCCTGCCGGCTTGGCTTAGGATTTTTATTGGTTAAAGCGACTGCCGAAATAATCATTCCGGACGTACAATAAGCACATTGAAAGGCGTCTTCATCCAGGAAAGCTTGCTGCACCGGATGGAGCCGGCCGTCTTTCGCCAACCCTTCGATCGTGACCACTTCTTTGTGCTGAACGCTACCGACGGGCGTAATACATGACGCCGTAGCATGCCC
Source organism: Parapedobacter sp. ISTM3 (assembly GCF_016533505.1). NCBI lineage: Bacteria > Pseudomonadati > Bacteroidota > Sphingobacteriia > Sphingobacteriales > Sphingobacteriaceae > Parapedobacter > Parapedobacter sp. ISTM3. The sequence continues at coordinate 204,995 of NZ_JAENGN010000006.1, forward strand.
ATCAATGAGCACCCGGCACGCCCCGCATATTCCCTCTCCGCAGCCATATTTACTGCCCGTAAGTTTCAGGTGTATCCGTAAGACATCCAGTAAACTGGTATTCTCCGGCGTATCGATATCATATTCATTGCCATTTATGTGGAGTTTCATAAGCAGGAAGTTAATGAGTCGGCACCGCTTTATTTGATACGTGAAATCAAATATAACAGTAACGGCGAACTTATGCAAACCGTGACCGTATTGTTACGAACGGAGCCTGTCGATGGCCATGTTGGCAGTCACGCCGGTACTTTGACGTCATTGCGTCCTTTTTTGCGCCAGCTCTTCAAGTCTTTTTTGTACATAATCTACATACCGGCTTTCTTCTGGGGGCGGGTTCTGTTTCAGGTATAGGCGGTAGTACCGCAGCGCATTGCGCGTATCGTTGAGCTTACGATCATAAAGCACCGCAAGGCTGTAATAATGTATAGGAATGACGCTAAAGTGAAAGCTGCGCAGGTAGCTCGATGCGGATGCAGACGGCTGGTTGGCCAAATCGTGTAGGTCGGCCTTGCGTCCATAATAAAATGCCGTGTTGGGCGAAATGGCGAGTTCCAATACGTTATCCATACACGCCAACGCCTCCTTATAGTGTTTCAAGGCCTTATGCGCCATGGCCAGGTAATAATAATCAATTTCGCCCATCCGATCGTGAAGCGCAAGCAACCGGTTATAGGTTTCAATACAGCCATTAAAATCGTCCCGATGGAAATACCCCTTAGCCAACAGGCCCAGCACTTGCTGGCTTTCATCACCGAGGGCCACCAGCTGTTTTCCCAGCTCCACCATCTCCCCGTATCGCTTGAGCTTATCAGCCACCAGCAGCTTGCCAAGTAACAGCGTACCATGCTGCGGGTCGGCCTTCAGCGCTTCCTGCAAAACCGTATCGGCTTCATGATAGCGCTCCAAATCCATACACAATCTGGCGAAATCGTAGGCAATATCACTGTTCGCCGGTTGTATCTGATTTGCCCGCTTGAGATTCGCATAGGTCAAATCGAAATTTCCTTGCCTCCTCATCAGGCCAGCGAGCGCATGATAAGCCCCTACATGATTGGTATCTATCGCTACAACACGATCGTAATAGCCAACCGCCGAGGGGTATTGTCCCCGCTGCACATTGATAGCGGCTAAATTCAGCAATACCGAAACATCCAGGCTATCCAACATGTGCAACTGCCGATAATACCGTTCCGCATGGATGTAGTCTCCGGCCATAAGGTAGCAATAGCCCAACCGACTTAATACAGCAGGTTCAGCGATGCTGTCCGGATAAAAACTTAGCAGGTATTCAGCAGCATCAGCATATCGGCGAGCTTGATAGAACTCAACCAATTTGTTATTATCCAACTGCTGACCAACGGCCGTTTCCATCATTCCCAACAGCCAGATGCCAATTGCCGCAACAACATGGGTGGTACTTCTCATCAGATACATTCGTTAACTAATAAACCTTCCGACGACTCAATCGCTCGGATTTCTATAACTAAAACCTTTGCAATATAACTAATTAGTTAGTTTAATCAAAACTTTTTTCATTTTCCCCTGTTTAATATCATAAAAAAGACATGATGGATAAGTTGAAAAAATTTGAACTGATGGAGAAAATTGTCCGCGAGTTGGAAGATTTAAAACGAAGCCAACAGGCGGTTTTGGAAAAAATAGGCAAGATAGAGGTTGACAACATCGAATTGGGAGATAGCCGCCTCGAAAGGGTACTACCCGATATTTATCAACGCACGGCCGAAAATTCGGACGCAATTACCGAATTACTGAACAGCTTTGCAGAAAAAACGGATGACTTTGCGGCAAAAAACAACGTCAACCAATTGAGGCAGCAGCAGGAGTTAACCGGTAACCGAAATACGTAGGGGTGATATCGGTTCCAGACAAGCAGACCTGGCGCAGCCTGCATGACGACGACACGATTTATAAACGTAAAAGTCCCGATTGTTGAACAATCAGGACTTTTTTTAAGTTTATAACGAGTCAGTTTGCGCCATAAAAATATGGAAAATGGCCTAACTTGCCAATTAATTTATTCGGAAAAGTCATATTTTTTTAAAAATATATTATAAGAATATCTAAACCAACACATTAGCAAAAACAAGATTCCTGTTTGATTGCTATAACCGTTTATAAAAATATAAGATTGCGGCCATGCCCAAAGGTCTTTCGCTCAACGTATAGTAACCGTCTCCTTCGCGGGAAAACGCGATGGCCTCACCTTGTGGTTCAGGAATATACGGCAACGTTACCGCAGGCCTCTTCAACATGTCCGGTATGGTCTCACCGGGTTTTCGTTTCCAATAAAATACCGCCACCAGATTTTTGACCAAAAGTTCCTGCCCGTCTGCACTGATGGCAGCCGAAGTGGCAAAGGTGAGTGGCAAGTTACCTGCCTTCTTCAGTACCAGTGTATCTACAGGGCCGGATGGCAGATCCGTATAATAGACACCTACGGAAAGCTCCCGTTTACTGATAATGTACAGGCGTTCGTCTTGAGGATCAAAAAATAACGATTCGGCGTCTCGTGGACCGTCTTCGTATTTCAGTATGATGGAGCATATACCTGTTGGCGGTATCGTATCCACCACCGGCGAACGGACCGTCACCTTGGGTTCTTCAAAGATATGTACGGCAACGTAAGGATATTGCGCTTTATTATCGCCGATATCGCCGACGATGATATAATTCGTTCCATGCCGTCTCATGATGCCGATATCCTCCCAGTCGCGGGCCACAACGCCTTTCAGGTAGCATGTCTTCTTAAGCTGTGCCGAATCGTTTATGAGGAATATCCTTGCATGATCGCCGCTGTCATTGTGGGTCCAGAAATTCCCCGGATTCCGTACCGAAGCGACGAGCCCGGAAGCCTCCTTGATCTCGTCATAGCTGAGACTACCTTTGGCTTCCCGCTCGCCGAATGCGCCCCTCTCCTGCCCGTTTGTATGATTCGTCAGCAAGCTGCATACAACCAAGGCATAGCATACATAAATGATCTGCCGCATGATGCCAAGTTACGAATTAATTTTCTGCCAAAACATTTTCCCTATCTTTGTAGCCTAATTTATGCCTTATGCATATACATCAATTTTACGACAAAGGGTTGGCACAAGCTTCTTATGCCATCATAAGCGAGGGTCAGATGGCTTTAATCGACCCGGCACGCAACCCAAAGTCCTATTTGGATTATGCCGCGGAGCATCAAGCAACAATCGTTGCCGTCATTGAAACCCATCCGCATGCTGATTTTGTCAGTGGACATCTGGAACTGCATCAACTCACGGGAGCAACCCTTTATACCAGCAAGCTAGTCGGCGCGGAGTATCCGCACGTTCCTTTTGACGACGGCGACCAGCTTGCGCTTGGCAAGTTAGTATTACGGGCCATCAATACACCTGGGCATTCGCCCGACAGCATTTGCATTTTGCTCGTTGACGAAAATGATAAACCTCACGCAATATTTACGGGCGATACGCTATTCGTCGGCGACGTAGGGCGGCCTGATTTACGAGAAAATGTGGGAAACATCACTGCGAAAGCGGTGGCATTGGCCAAACAGCTATACCGTTCCACTCGGGAGAAGCTGATGACGCTGCCGGCTGACGTGCTGGTTTACCCAGCGCATGGCCCCGGCTCCCTTTGCGGCAAAAATATGGGCGACGATCTGACCAGTTCCGTTGGGCGGGAGATCCATCACAACTATGCCCTGCAACCGATGAGTGAAGATGAGTTTGTAGCATTAATTATCGAACAGCAGCCGTTCGTTCCGGGCTACTTTGAATACGACGTGATGCTCAACAAGAAAGGTGCTCCTGCATTCGAGGCAAGCATTGAAGCGGCTCCCTTGCTCAACAGCCCTGCTGAAATTAGCGCGGGTATCCTTATCGTTGACGGCCGGCCGCAGGATCAATACCGTGCCGGGCATTTACCCGGTAGCATCAACATACCGGACGGACTGCGATTTGAAACATGGCTGGGCACGATTGTCCAACCAAATGAAGTGTTTTACTTATTGGGTGGGGACCGCCAGCAGCTGCGGACGCTTCTCGAGAAGGTTGCCAAGATTGGTTACGAGCAGCAGGTGAAGGGACTACTGGCAATTACCGATGGAGCAGCGCAGACCACCCCGTTTAACAAGGAGCATTTTATAGACCACCAACAGGATTACACCATTGTGGATATCCGCAATCGCCATGAGGTGTCGTCCAATCCGATTTTTAATGAATCCATTAATATACCCTTGAACGAACTTCGCTCGCAAGCCCATCTTATCCCGGCTACCCGCCCTATTGTCGTGCATTGCGCGGGAGGATATCGATCGGCAATCGGTTCAAGTATCCTTGCGGCTACGTTGGCCGATACGGTTATACAGGATATGAGTACAGCTATTCTGGATTTTTCTCCTGGAAAATGATCTGGCAGTTCGTTACCTGGGCGGGGCTGATCGTCGGAAATGTGCAGCAGGATTCAACAGCTAATCCGGGATTTGCCGATCAGCTGAACCGTGTTTATCGGCATACCGTTCCGACAGTGACGGTAAGCGAGCTAAAGGCAATGATGAAACAAGGTATCGTTATCCTGGATGCACGGGAGCAGGAAGAGTACGAGGTGAGCCATATGAGGCATGCGCAGCATGTCGGTTACGTATGGTTCGATATGCGCAAAATATATAATATTCCAAAGACCGACACCATCGTTGTTTATTGCGCAATCGGCAATCGCGGCGAGCGTATCGGCGAAAAGCTAAGAAAAGCGGGGTACCAGCATGTATATAACCTATTCGGCGGCATATACGAATGGGTAAACCAGCGCAATCCGGTGTACAACAGGAATAATGTACAAACCACCAAAATTCACATATATGAGCCCAGCTGGTCCAAGTGGCTTGAATATGGAACACGCATACATTAATGCGCGATAGGCTACAGGCTATACGATGGCATGTTCTTTGGCCGCAAGGTAGCGTTCAGCTTCCAGTGCAGCCATACAGCCTGTTCCCGCAGCTGTGACCGCTTGGCGATAGATGTGATCCTGTACATCGCCGCAAGCGAATACGCCCTCGATATTCGTTCGTGTACTACCCGGTTGGGTGATCAGGTAACCATTGGTATCCATATCCAGGATTCCCTTAAAGAGTTCGGTATTCGGTTTATGGCCGATGGCTACAAAGAACCCGGTTACCGGAAGCAGCCGCTCTTCCAATGTTTGGTTATGATATACCAGTACACCAGTGACGCTCTGGCCATCTCCGATGATTTCCTTCGCCTCGGTGTTGTAATGTATTTCGATATTTGGCGTGTTCAAGACGCGATGCTGCATAGCTTTTGAAGCCCGGAATTCATCTCTGCGCACGAGCATATGTACCTTATTGGCAAGCTTCGCCAAATAAGTCGCTTCCTCGGCCGCGGTGTCTCCGGCCCCTACAATGGCGACGTCCTGTCCCCGGAAAAAGAACCCATCACAGACCGCACAGGCCGATACACCAAAGCCGTTGTATTTTTGTTCACTTTCAAGCCCCAACCACTTGGCCGTAGCGCCCGTAGCGATGATAACGGTTTCCGCCGTTACGGTTTTTTCTCCATCGACCACCACGCGGTGTACATCATTCGAAAACTCCACGGACGTAATGTATCCAAAACGTATATCGGTACCAAAGCGCTCGGCTTGTTTCCTGAAATCTTCCATCATTTGGGTACCTTGTACGCCATCGGGATAACCGGGGAAGTTTTCCACGTCAGTCGTTTGCGTAAGCTGGCCGCCCGGCACTATACCCGTATAGAGAACAGGTTTCAGATCAGCTCGGGCAGCATAAATAGCCGCTGTATATCCCGCAGGGCCCGAACCGATAATTAGGCATTTTATGTATTCGTTTTCTTGTAACATGGTCGTTTTTTTGACATGCAAAAATACAGGTTTATCCCGGCTAATTCAACATGCGTTTGTCATTTCCCAAACTTCTCTTGCAGGCTTTTCAACATGTCAGCGGTTATGGGGCCAGGCTTTTGTTTAGGGCGTTGATGATGCTGTTGTGCATGGTCACGTTTCTCCTGCTTAGGCTGTGCGGTACCGGGAGCGGGCTTCGGTTGGTTCTCCGATTTATTTGTGACAGCACGTTGTTCCTTTTGCTTTGCCCGAAATCGCTGCCATATCGCATCCAAACATTTTTTTGTATACAATGGAAAATCGCCCTGCATCATCCATGAATAATAACTGGGTTCAATGGCGAATACCTCTTCGACGGTGCGCCCTTTGTGTTTGCCGAAGTTGAACACTTCTTCACCTTGTTCATTGAAGACCATCCGTCCCGCAAAATCCACTGGTCGGGTTAGGTTCGTAAACCGGTGCAGCGCTTCGACATCGTTGACCACCGGTACGCATTTATTGCCAAGCTTATCTTCCCATTCCATGCCTTGGTATCGATCCAATTGTGATTTCAACACTTCGTAGGTAGCCTTTACATCGTTTTCGGCACTGTGGGCATTATTCAGTTCACAATTGCAATAGAAGCGGTAAGCCGCCTTCAACGTGCGCTGCTCCATTTGATGGAAGATGTTTTGCACGTCGACGAAGTGCCGTCCCTCCAATGAAAAATCAACGCCCGCGCGGATAAACTCTTCCATGAGCATCGGAATGTCAAACTTATTGGAGTTGTATCCTGCCAAATCCGAGTCTCCGATAAAGTCGGCTAATTCTTGAGCCACTTCCTTAAAAACCGGGGCGTCCTGGATATCTTTATCATAAATACCGTGAAACAAAGACGATTCCATCGGTATAGGAATTCCGGGATTAATTTTAAGCGTTTTTACCTCTTCACTGCCATCTGGAAAAACCTTGAGGATGGAGATTTCCACAATGCGGTCTGCAGACACATTGACGCCCGTTGTCTCCAAGTCAAAAAATGCCAGTGGACGGTTTAATTTGAGATTCATGATAAAGTTGTTTTGCGGAGTGCTTTTAGGTATAGACAAGTGATTAATTGAAATCAGTTAAATAGCATAATACCCAACAGAATACCAACCACCATGATCACATATAGCAGAATTTCATTTCCGGCAAAACGTTTATACCGTGTCCAAAAACTATAATCTTCTTTCTCCGGTTGTTTGATTTCCATTGCGACGCAAAGGTAAACATTATTTCCGATTCTACCCCCATGCTGCCGCGTTAGTTACTCCGCTATAATTCGTATTCCATATGCTCGCAGCTTATGCCTGCGGTCATCAGCAGTTGCACAACCGCCTCGGGCTCAAAATCTAAGGCCACCACACGAAGAATCCGATCACAGTCTTCCAGGTCAAAACTCCATTGCCTGATGGCATCGATCGACCGGAATAATGACGCAACTCGCTCCACATGCGCAGGGGTGTCCACACTGGTTTTGAAAATAAATACTTCATTCATCGTATTCCTGTTTAGTTATGGCGTTACACGTCGCCCTTTTGTTCCTGCTCATCGGCCTCATGCTTCCAGCCACATGCTTTCCAGCGCATATATGCCCCAAAGCGGCTTTTATCTGCCTCGGTCATCGGACTGAAAGCGCCGTGATCGTCCTTTTTCTTCCATCGGCCTCTCCCCCCCTTCGCCCCGTCTCCGCCGAAGCCGAATAAAATTTTACAGAGGAAAAACAAGGCCACGGCCTGCCAAAATGTTATCGTGTTTACCCCCAATAAGGCAGGCAACGTATAGTTCCATAACATCATCACCAAATAACCCACCAATATCACGAACGCAGCAGCCATAATCGGGATCAATACAAACCGCATTTTACTTTTAAATAACTTTTCCATGTTTACTTATCAATCAATTAATTCATCATAAAAAATTTTCAGCTGTTTCCTCAAGTGCAACACCGCGTGGTGCTTCCGCGACACCAGTTTGCCAACGGGTTCGCCGGTGAATTCGGCGATCTCCGCGAAAGGAATACACTCCAGTTCATGCCACACGAATACATCCCGTTGTGCCGGAGGCAACTCATCCAAGGCGGCATAAAACCGCTGCCAGATCACACGTTCGCGATAAGCGGTCTCCGGATTGCTATCGGTAACCATGGAACCCACAGCCTGCACGGCATCCTCTTCCCCATTCGCTTGGTATTTCAGCGGCACTTCCGATTTTTTTCGCCGTTTATCGATAATTTTATTTCTTGCTACGCGGTAAAGCCACGCCCCCATTTGTTCAACCGGCCGCGTGTTAATTACCGCACTCAGCTGATACCACACGTCCTGCAAGATGTCCTCTGCATCAGCGTCATTATTTACATATTTCCGGATAAAGCCAAGCAACCCGTTTCGATGGGACGTTATGGTCGCTGTGATTTTGCTTTGTTTTTCCTGAGTCATTTTCGGCACATTACCGTAATAGCTTCTCGCTGTCTGTTTATATAGACGAATAGGTCATGAAAACATTTCAAAAAATTTTACTTTTGTTGCTTACCTTTGCACCATGCAAGTATATTTAGACAATGCAGCCACCACGGCGCTCGACCCTGAAGTCCTCAGCGCCATGGTGGAAACGATGGAAAAGTATTATGGTAATCCTTCGTCCATCCATGCGCATGGCAGGCAGGTAAAGGCCATCGTCGAACAGGCACGTAAGACGGTAGCAAGATTGCTAAACGTGGCCCCCGCCGAGATTTTTTTCACATCAGGAGGCACCGAGGCCGACAATACGGCCATCGTACGCGGCATTATCGATCATGGCATCACCCACGCCATCACCTCCCCGTTGGAGCATCATGCGGTATTACACACACTGGAAGAATTGCAAAAAAGCGGCGTTATCCGCCTCACCCTGCTTAACGTTGATCAGCAAGGGCGTGTAGACCTCCACCAATTGGAAAAATTATTGAGCGAAAGCCCGCGTTCATTTGTATCGTTGATGCATGCCAATAACGAAATTGGCACCTTGACAGACATCGAGTACGTGTCGGCACTCTGTAAACAATACAATGCGCTTTTCCATTCGGATACGGTGCAAACCATGGGGCACTATGTGCATGACCTGGCGAAGTTGCAGATCGATTTCGTGACGGGCGCTGCGCATAAATTCCATGGCCCGAAAGGTGTCGGATTTCTTTATGTAAATCACAACACGAAAATCAAGCCTTTCATTTATGGCGGGGCACAAGAACGCAATATGCGTGGAGGCACCGAAAATGTCTATGGCATCGTCGGATTGGCCAAAGCGCTTGAGCTCGCCTATGCACACATCGACGAACACCGCCAATACATTCAAGGATTAAAGGATTACATGATCGCTCAGCTGAAAGCGTCCATTCCGGACATTCGTTTCAATGGAGACATCAGTCCCCAAAACAGTCTGTATACGGTGCTTAACGTTTCATTTCCCTGTACCGACATTGCGGATATGATGTTATTCAACCTCGACATTTCGGGTATTTCCGCCTCCGGCGGAAGCGCGTGCAGTTCGGGTTCGGACATCGGTTCGCATGTGCTCAACGCTATAGGGTCTGACGCCAAACGGCCCTGCGTCCGGTTCTCGTTCTGCAAAAACAACACCCGTCAGGAAATTGATTTCGTGGTGGGCAAACTACGCGAACTCTGCCTGGAAAAAGCATAACGGCGTCCGGCTTCGTACGTCAGATAATTCCCAATTTCTCCAAACATTGGCAGCTACCGGCTGTTGTCCTTTTAGTAATAAAACATAGAAAGGAGAGCAATCATGGATAGGAAAAATCAAGTAACGGAGAACGTTCCAAGCAACAACAGGAACGACAAGCCATCAGCAAAAAAGGCAAAGGATGAAAACGAAGTGGTGGCAGAAGCCGAACAGGTAATCGACATGGACAAAGAAAGCTTTGCCGATCGCAATCACAAAAGAAAACATGATTCCCCGGCGGACGTTAGCAACCCTGGAACGGTGTAGTTATTCGTCGTCACCGTCATCCATACCGGTTGCAGCATGAAAAGCAGCCCGCAATTCGGACAGGGCATGCAGGTCGCGCTTACTTTCCGCCGCCTGCATGCCCTTTTCATAGACGGCTATGGCATCTGCTTTTCTTTCCAAGGCCTCATATAATTTAGCTAAATGGTAGTAGGTTCCCACATAATCGGGATGTTTGTCCAGCAACTCCTCATAATACCAAAGTGCATTATCGACTTGCCCCAATTTTAGATATTCAGTGGCCAGCGCATATTTAAGGAAAGGATCAGACGGACTCTCCACGAGGAAACCAATCAACTGCTGTAATCGTTCGCTCATCAACGTACTATTTAAGCCACAAACTTACGACTTTTCACGGTACTTCCCGTGTGGAGCGCCATCCTTCCGCTTGTATAAAAGCAAAAGTTTGTCGATGTTTGTAGAAAACCAGTGTTATGAACATATTAGTATGCATCAGTAACGTTCCGGATACGACCTCGAAAATTACCTTTTCCGACGGCAATACCTCACTCAACACGAGCGGAATTCAATATATCATCAATCCGTATGATGAGATCGCGTTATCGAAAGCGATCGGCCTGGCCGAAGGGGGTAAAGGCACGGTGACCGTTCTCAATGTTGGCGAAGCGGGTACCGAAGCAACCATCAGAAAAGCGCTGGCCACCGGTGCGGATGAGGCTGTCCGTATCGATGCCGCACCCCGTGACGGGTGGTTTGTAGCTCATCAAATAGCCAGTTATGCCAAAAGCAGATCGTTCGATCTGATTCTGACCGGCAGCGAATCCATCGACTACAACGGCGCACAGGTAACCGCATTTGTCGGGGAGCTCCTGGGTATACCCTCGGTGTCCATAGCGAAGAAAATTGAGATAAACGGCGGTATGGCCACCGTCGAACAGGAAATCGAAGGCGGCAAAGAAGTGCTGTCTATCCCGCTTCCCCTGATTGCGGGCACGGCCGAAGGCGTTGCCGAGCCCCGTATCCCAAACATGCGCGGTATCATGAGCGCCCGCACCAAGCCATTGGCAATCGTCGAACCGGTGGATGTCCCTGTGCTGTCGAGCATTGTCCGGTACGAGACTCCTGAGCCCAGGGGTACGGTTACATGGGTGGACGCTGGAGACATCGACAAACTGGTTGATCTGCTTCGTCACAAAGCCCGGGTGATTTAACCATTGTATGAACTTGTAGAACACGAATATAGCGAACATGTCAATTTTAGTATATGCCGAACATGCCAATGGCACATTCAAAAAATCTGCATACGAAGCAGTCTCCTACGCCAAGGCCATTGCTGATATCACGAATACATTGGTTACAGCGGTAACCATCGGTGATATATCCACATCCGAGCTGGCGTCTCTTGGTCATTACGGCGCAACGACCGTGTTGCATGTGTCGTCAGAGCAACTCAACCGATTTATCAATCAAGCATACGCGTCCGTCGTAGCAGCAGCCGCCAATCACGCCAATGCGGACCTGGTGATTGTTTCCAATTCTTTCAGCGGAAAAGGCTTAGCACCCCGGATAGCTGCCAAGCTCGGTGCCGGGTTAGCTGACGGGGCAGTGGAACTGCCCGTTGTCGAAGAAAATAAACTGACGGTTAAGAAAACTGCTTTTTCAGGTAAAGCTTTCGCCTTTACCGAGCTGATTTCCGATAAAAAGGTTATTTCACTCAATATCAATGCTTTCGAGGCACGGGAAACAGGGGGCACCCCCCAGATCGAGACGTTTAGCCCACCTATCGAGGAACGCGACTTGGCGACTATCGTCGAAGAAATTGTCCGCATCACGGATAAAGTATCACTGCCCGAGGCCGAAATCGTGGTCTCCGCAGGCCGTGGTCTCAAAGGCCCCGAAAACTGGGGGATGATCGAGGAACTTGCAGACGCACTTGGTGCCGCCACCGCCTGCTCGAAACCGGTGTCGGACGCCGGTTGGCGCCCCCATTCGGAGCATGTCGGCCAAACCGGCATCACAGTAAGCCCCAATCTGTATATCGCCATCGGGATATCTGGCGCCATTCAGCATTTAGCAGGGATCAGTGCTTCAAAGACCATCGTAGTCATCAACAAGGACCCCGAGGCGCCGTTCTTCAAAGTAGCTGATTACGGCATCGTCGGCGATGCCTTTGAGGTGATACCCAAGCTTACAGCGGCCATCAAGGCTTATAAAGGCCATTAATGGATGGGATTTGCCATGGATACCGCTAATTTTATAGCAGAAATGAATAAAGGAAGCGGAATTTTTCAATAACAATTCGCATCTTTGTGATTGTGCATCGAATCAGGCATGAAAAAGATTAAATTAGATATCGTCGGTTTATCCTACAGTCAAACCCAATCGGGAGCCTATGCATTGGTTTTGGGAGAAGTCTCGGGCCGCCGCCGTCTACCAATCATCATCGGTGGATTTGAAGCACAAGCCATCGCCATCGAAATCGAAAAGATGACGCCCAGCAGGCCATTAACCCACGATCTATTCAAAACATTTGCCGAAACCTATCACATCCGTATCGATGAAGTGATTATCTACAACTTAGTGGATGGCATCTTTTATGCCAAAATCATCTTCAATGACGGCCATAAGCAAACTGAGATAGACGCTCGGACATCGGATGCAATCGCATTGGCCGTGCGGTTCAAGGCACCGGTATATACCTACGAATTCATCCTGGCTTCTGCAGGCATCGTCATCGAGGGCAATGATTTTGTATTCCTTGAAAATATTGAGTCATCGGGTGCCAATGATCCGGAGATCATGGCTTCGAAAGAAACCTCTTCGTTTGCATCGATGACCGATGATCAACTGCAAGAAACGCTATCGAAGGCATTGGCAGAGGAAATGTATGAAAAGGCAGCCCGTATCCGGGATGAAATCACCCGAAGGAAATCGTCTTAACACGACGAGGTTTCTTGTCCTCAGTCGTCGTTAACCTAACAATGACATGTCAATAAAAATCCGACTCATCGTCATGAACTTCCTGCAATTCTTTGTATGGGGTTCTTGGCTCATTTCCCTCGGTGGCTATATGAGTACCCAATTGGGATTCTCCGGTCTGCAAATCGGGTCAGTTTATTCAACGATGGGTATTGCGTCTGTGTTCATGCCGGGGTTGCTGGGCATCGTGGCCGACCGATGGATCAATGCCGAGCGCGTATTTGCTGTTTCGCATTTCATCAGCGCAGGGGCGCTCATTGCGGCCACCCGTGTGACCGATTTTCAAATGTTCTATTCCTTAATGCTGGTCAACTCGCTGTTTTACATGCCTACCCTCGCCTTGTCCAACTCCGTATGTTACAACGTTTTGACCCGCAAGGGATACGATGTGGTCAAAGCCTTCCCTCCCATCCGTGTATGGGGCACGGTAGGGTTTATTGTAGCCATGTGGACGGTCGATTTCATGGGCTGGACCAAAAGCACGTTCCAGCTCTATCAAGCTGCAGGTGCAGGCATTTTTTTAGGCTGCTATGCATTCACCGTACCGCCGTCCCCACCTTTCCTTGATGAGACCCGTAAAAAATCGCTCGCATCTTCACTGGGCCTGGATGCGTTTGTCTTGTTTAAACACAGGGATACAGCCTTGTTTTTTATTTTTTCGCTGTTGCTCGGCGCAGCGTTACAAATAACCAACGCCTTCGGCGGCCCGTTCCTCGATGATTTTAAGACCACCTATCCCGATTCGTTTGGCGTACAGCATCCCAACCTTTTGTTGTCTATATCCCAGATTTCCGAAACATTTTTTATTTTGCTGATCCCCTTCTTTTTGACGCGGTTTGGTATCCGGAACGTGATTCTGTTTAGCATCTTCGCCTGGGTACTCCGCTTCGCCCTTTTCGGCCTCGGCAATCCCGATGACAAGCTTTATCTCCTGATATTATCGATGATTATCTATGGGATGGCTTTTGATTTCTTCAACATTTCCGGTTCGCTGTATGTCGAGAAAGTCGCCGAACCGAAAATCCGTTCCAGCGCACAGGGGGTATTTATGATTATGACCAATGGCTTCGGCGCTATCGTCGGCGGATATGGTAGCGGCTGGGTAGTCGACCACTTTACCACGGAAGGAATACGAGACTGGCCAAGTATCTGGTTCACATTTTCGGGTTACGCCTTGGCTTTGGCCGTGTTGTTTCTGTTGGTATTCCGCGATAAACGGATAGCCGTACGGTAGATAAGGCGGCCACCTACCGGGCCGCACGCATGAGATCATGCTATCGATGACCTACAGCAGTCCCAATAGCTGGTCTTTATCCAATGTCCTGAAAAATGGCGCATCGCTACCTACCAAGCCATCTGCCAACGCACGTTTAGTAGCTTGCAATTGCAGCACCTTTTCCTCTACTGTCGCCGGTGTCACCAGCCGATAGGCCGTCACCTTCTTATCTTGTCCGATGCGGTGCACCCGATCGATGGCTTGGTTTTCCACGGCGGGATTCCACCATGGATCCACCAGATACACCACTTCGGCAGCGGTGAGGTTTAAGCCTGTTCCTCCGGCCTTAAGGCTTATGAGAAAAACGCGTATCGCTGGATCTTCTTGAAACGCGTTGACGACTTGTTCACGCATACGTGTGCTACCGGTAAGGCTTACATAACGTACTCCGATATCATCCAGCATACGCGCAATCAGGTGCAGCATCGCCACAAACTGTGAGAAAACCACTATTTTGTGGTAGGGGGCCTTGTCTTGGATCTGTTCTTTCAGTACTGCGATTTTGGCTGATACAGCGGTATTTAACATCCCATCGGGCAACAATGCCGGCGAATTACAGATTTGGCGGAGCCGGGTCAATCCGCGAAGCACATGCATTGGGCTGACATCCAGTTCCTCTCCGGAAAGAGCTGATACAAAGTCCCGGAATTCCTTTTCATATGCATCATATATCTTGCGTTGTTGATCGCCCATTTCGGCGTACAGTATCACCGAGACCTTCTCGGGCAGGTCCGACGCAACGTCCTGTTTCGTGCGCCGCAAGATAAACGGCTGTATTTTCCGCTGGAGTTCCTTCCGGCGTTTCTGGTTCTTGAATTGGTCTATAGGCTTGCCATATACATCCCGAAAATACCGCTTGTCACCCAACAACCCCGGACAAGCAAATGATAATTGCCCATACAGGTCAAATGAGCTGTTTTCAAATGGAGTTCCACTGATGGCTATCCGGTTGCGCGCTTGCAACAGCTTGGCGGCCTTATGCCGTTGCGAATCGGGATTCTTGATGTTCTGTGATTCATCCAGGTATATGGAGTTGAAAGCGAAATTTTTCAAGAAACGAATGTCAGCCAACAGTGTCGTGTAGGACGTCAGCACCACATCATGCCGTCCGATAGCTTCGATTGACTTGGCGCGGCCGGCGCCGTACAATGTCAGCAACGTCAATGAAGGTGCCAAATTGGCCAGCTCCCGCTGCCAATTGAAAATCAACGTCGCAGGGACCACAACAAGGTCCGTGCCGATACGGCCGGCTTCCCGCTGTGACAGCATAAAAGCAATAACCTGCACGGTCTTGCCCAATCCCATTTCATCTGCCAGTATACCACCGAAATTAACGCTGTCTAAAAAGCCGAGCCAATTCAGGCCTTGTCGTTGGTACGGACGGAGACGAACGGTCAAGCTACGGGGCTCGGCCACCGGTTGTGCCGATCCAAGATCGGCTATCCGTTCACGCAACATCTTTATTTCCTCGTTTGCTTTTTCGTCAAACATCGATGTGTCGTAAAGTGTCGCCACGGTCTCGAAGTTAGCGCTGGCAAAACGGATGGTTTCGTCATCGACTACTTTCCCTGCAAGGAAATATTGCCTGAATTTTTCCTGCCACTCCTTCGGCAGGATCCCCACCGTGCCGTCATCCAGGGCCACATATTTGCTCTTGTTGCGCAGCGCCGCCTGAATTTTTTTTAGCGACGCCTTTTTCTTTCCGAAACGCACCAGATGCGTGGCATTGAACCAATTTAAACCGCTAATGATTTTGATATCAACCGTTACTTTATTTGGGTTTAGCTTATTGTTTGTCAACTCATTAAATCCAAAAACCTGGATTCCTGCTTCATACCACGTGTCGAATACAGGCAGAAACCATTCTTCTTCAAGAAAGTATTTCTTATGCAAATAAAAATAATAAAGCTGATTATCCAGCTGTTCGGCAAAATGCGGATGCTGCTTGACCAGCAACTCAATGAAGGTCTGTTCAAAATCGCTATCCCTCGGCACCAAAAAATCATTCCCTTTCCCGTCCATCGCCTTCAACTGTTTCTCGGTACGAATCGCCACCTCCGCATCGCCGTAGCGCACAACGGGGATAACCATCACCTGATCGCCGAAGTCCGACAGGTAAATCACCCGTTCCAACGGTGCCCCGAGGCCAGTTTCGGCAAGTTGCTCCGCCGTGCCTTGTTTGACGTCGGGGTATTCCACGCAAATGCTGTCAGCCAGCTTATCCAACAATCGCTGGAAATCCCGGAATTTGCTGGCATGGATGAGCAGTTTGCCTCCGCTTTCCTTCAGCAGCACTGTCACAGTGCACAAGAGCGGATGGTCCAATAGATACAATATGTTATCGTCAGATTGAAGAAAATAGCTGAACTTCAACGGCAGTGCTTGCAGGGGATATGATTTTTCTGCGAGGGTTATGGCGCCCGTCAGCGCGTAGCACACACCTTCGGTCCGCACTGACAGTCTCATTGCGCCGTGCAACAGCGCTGTTTTCACCGGCATAAGTGATTTGGAAGAAAAATTCTCGCTAAACTGTTCGTCATGGTAATAAAACCGGCAATTACGGCCGTTTTCAACGATAATTTGCAGAGCCTTCAAATCCCATGTTGTACGGACCCCTTCCTGTACCTGCTGGAGTTGTGCTATCGCCGCATAGAATTTGGCTTCATCGGCACTTGTGGCGGCTGTGGCCAGCTTGAGTGGATCGATTCGAGTAAAGGGAGACTTTAGCCTGCCGGATTTGGTTAGTTCAGTGTCAATGAGTTCCACTATCGGATTCCGATAATATTTATGGCGACTGATAACGACGGCGAGCCTGTCGGCAGGTGGTGTGCTGACGGGCTGCCGGTGGGGTTGGTGCTGGTACAGCTCCGCCTGGTCACTTAGCATCCGCAACCTGGGCGACGTGAGCGGCAACAATCCCGCTAAACGTGGCCGGATAATCAGCCGCCCGTCTGAAAATACCGGCATCAGGTATCGCTCGAGATCCGGTTCATGCTCCAGTCCATAGGCAATGGCTGCCTGCCGCAGCTTTCGATGGCGGAGCAACGGCCTGAAAAACACACCAAATTCCTCCCTCCGCAGAATGGTGATTAACACGGCAGCTTCCGCCGGGGTCAACCGGTCGGGCAAACCGGTCGTATCGCTGGACAATGTTACCTGCCCATGTTCTTGCACAACCTTCACCGTGGCCGTCGGGCCGTCGCCCATGCAGCAGGTGAATGTCCCAGCATCCACGTTCAACATGTTTGGCTGCACCGTAGGCGCCGCCGGAAAATCCGTCCAAAGGCCGCGATCGATCACTGACGCTGCGGTCCCTCCCGAAAGCTGATCCATCAGCTGATTGCGAAATGTGAAAACATGCGACTCCTGGAACTCAAGCATGCTGCAAAGATATCCTTTTCCTATCTTTGCCGGGCATGGCAGCACGTTTTGATTTGACACAGGTCCACCTCCCTATTGTAGCGGCGATCCCGCAGGTGAGGCAACACCTCGCTACACAGAACACCCTCATCCTCAGCACACCGCCGGGAGCGGGAAAAAGCACCATTATACCGTTGTCTCTTTTGGATGAACCTTGGTTAGCCGGACGAAAAATCGTCATGCTTGAACCACGCCGGCTAGCCGCGAGCAGCATCGCCCACCGTATGGCGTCCTTATTGGGCGAAAAGGCCGGTGAGACCGTAGGCTACCGTGTGCGCTTCGAAAACCAGACGTCTGCCCGCACACGCATCGAGGTGGTCACCGAGGGTATCCTCACCCGTATGCTGCACCAGGACAATGCGCTGGAGGACGTCGGTATTGTCATCTTCGATGAATTTCATGAGCGAAGACTGCACACCGATCTGTCCATGGTACTTTGCCGCGAAAGCCAGCAGGTGCTTCGCGCGGATCTTCGATTGCTCGTGATGTCGGCGACATTAGATACCAGCCAACTCGCTGCGCTCCTCCATGCACCGGTTGTGGAAAGCCAGGGACGGCTTTATCCCGTTGACATCATTCATACGGAAGAGCCGGATTTACGTGAACTACCTACCCAGTGTGCCCGCACCATTCTCCGTGCCCTTCGGGAGCAACAGGGCGACATCCTTGCTTTCCTGCCGGGTGAAGCCGAGATCCGCGCCTGTGAGCAGTTGCTGCTCACCAACCCCGTCGGTGCAGCCATTCATCCGCTTTACGGACAACTTTCATTGGCTGAACAGCATGCGGCGATCCAACCTAACCGAAACGGAAAACGGAAAATTGTGCTGGCCACCGCCATTGCGGAGACCAGTCTAACCATAGAAGGTATCACTGTCGTGGTCGACTGTGGCTATACGCGTACCATGGTGTTTGACCCGCCTTCGGGGCTGTCACGCCTCAAGACCGCACGTATTTCCGTTGATGCGGCTAATCAGCGTACCGGCCGTGCAGGCAGGCTGGGGCCGGGCACCTGTTACCGCATGTGGACCGCAGCTACCGAACAGCGCATGGCCGCCTACCGGACACCCGAAATTCTGGAAGCGGACCTTACGTCTCTTTTGCTTGATACCGCCCAATGGGGCGTACATGATCTTAATCAGCTCGACTGGCTTACGCCGCCGCCACCGCCAGCCGTCGTCCAGGCGCGTGATCTGCTGCACGGATTGGGTGCAATTGACGGCGGGAAAGTCACCCTCCACGGCAAGGCAGTCCATGCCTTGCCGTGCCATCCCCGCATTGCGCATATGTTGCTTGAAGGCAAGCGCCTTGGCATGTCCGGCCTCGCTACCGATATCGCCGCACTGCTCGACGAGCGTGATCCGCTTGGCCGCGAAGCCGGCACCGACATTAACCTCCGTATCGATACGCTGCGCAAGCACCGGGCGTATACCAAACAAAGCAGACGCCTGGATAATATCGAGAAGATCGCCCGTTCTTATCGAAAACTGCTCGGCACTCACGAAGATAATGGCCTCGTAGACAGCTATCATACCGGTATCCTTTTGGCGCGGGCCTACCCCGAGCGCATTGCCAAGGCCAGGGATGACGGCAAGGGTACTTATCATTTGGCCAACGGCAAACAGGCCGTTATACCATCGGGCGACGACTTGGCCCTTGAGCCTTGGCTCGCTATCGCGCTGCTCGATGCGCGCGACGGATTGGGCAAAGTATTTTTGGCGTCCCCGCTCAATCCGGCTGACCTATTCCCCTTCGCCCAAATAACGGAACGCATGTTCTGGAATACACAAAAGGGAGGCATCATTGCCACCCGCGACCATCGAATCGGCAGCGTTACACTGGCCTCCTCACCCATAGCCGTAGCCGACAGTGCGTCCATGACCAGCATACTTTGCGATGCCATCCGCAGCGAAGGAACACAACTACTCAATTGGACCGACGCGGTGCTGCAGTGGCAAAACCGCGTGCTTAGCCTCCGCCAATGGCGACCTCACGAAGACTGGCCGGATGTATCCACCGCAAGCCTGCTCCACCGCCCCGAACAATGGCTAAGTCCTTATCTCCAGGGTATCCTTAAAGCCGACGAACTGAAAAAGCTGGACGTACTCCACATGCTGCACCACAGCCTTGAATACGAACAACAACAGGCATTGGATCGCCTAACCCCCACCAGCATCACCGTGCCGAGCGGCTCAGCCGCTAAGCTGCGTTACTCGGCCCTTGGGGAGCCGCCTGTATTGGCGGTACGGTTGCAGGAGGTGTTCGGCATGATGGATACGCCCAAAGTAAATGATGGGCGTACCGCCGTCGTGCTGCATCTCTTATCGCCAGGCTTCAAACCCGTGCAGGTCACTGGCGATCTACGCAGTTTCTGGAAGACTGCTTACTTTGAAGTAAGAAAGGAATTAAAAAGACGTTACCCCAAGCATGCCTGGCCCGAGGATCCCTTAACGGCACAGGCCGTACAGGGCGTTCCCAAAAAAAGGCCCACGCCAAAAGATGCAACGCGTTAAGGGGCTTCACACGGTTACCATTTAATCGCGTTGCATATAAAGGATAATTTCGCTAAGTTTGGCTGCTATAATCGCCACCGGCGTAGCCGGTGCTTCATAAATTTGAAGATTCCATGGACAATCCTTTGTTGAAGCCTTTCGGCACTCCCTTCGATAGCGTACCCTTTGAATCCTTGAAACCCGAACATTTCAAGCCGGCTGTCCTCCAGCTTATTGAAGAGGCCAAGCAGGAAATCGATGCCATCGTCAGCAACCCGGCGCCACCGGACTTTGCCAACACCATTGCCGCAATGGAATACGCTGGTAAGCGGCTTAACGTGGCGTCAGCTACGTTTTTTAATCTTGATGCCGCGGAAACCAATGACGACATCCAGCAACTTGCACAGGAGCTATCGCCCATACTGGCCGCGTATAGCAACGACATCATGCTCAACAGCGGACTGTTCCAGCGCGTGAAACAGGTGCATGACGAGGCTGACGAATCGACATTAACGCCGGAGGAAGTTCGGCTTTTGGATAAAACGTACAAGAGCTTTGCACGCAATGGTGCACTATTATCGGCGGAAGATAAGGAAAAGCTGCGCGAAATCGATCAGCAGCTTGCGACATTGACCATGAAGTTCTCGCAGCATGTGCTGCAAGAGACCAATGCGTATCAGCTACATATTCAGGATCAGGCGCAACTGGCGGGGTTGCCCGATTCCATTGTGGCTGCTGCCAAATCGGATGCAGAAAAACGCGGGCTTGACGGGTGGGTATTCACGCTCCATTTCCCCAGCTTCGTGCCATTTATGAAATATGCAGCCAACCGCGATCTTCGGCGGGAGCTTTACTTGGCTTCGGCTACCCGCGCGCTGAAACCCAACGAATATAACAATGAGGGCATCGTACGCGACATTGTCACACTGCGCGACCGCCGGGCCAAACTGCTCGGCTTCGGTACCCATGCAGACTTCGTCCTCCAGGAACGCATGGCTTCCTCTCCTGCCCTTGTACTGGACTTTTTGCAAGATCTGCTGCAAAAAGCCAAACCCCGGGCGCTGCAAGAGGTAGCGAAACTGCAAGCACTGGCTGAAACGGATGGTATTTCCTCCCTCATGCCTTACGACCATGCCTATTACGCCGAAAAATTACGGGAAGCCACGTTTAAGCTATCGGAGGAGGCGCTGAAACCGTACTTCCCGCTTCCGCAGGTGTTGGAGGCTGCCTTCGATGCGGCAAGCAGGCTGTACGGCCTGGTCTTTGAACTACGCACGGACATCCCTACGTATCACCCGGAAGTGACGGTATACGAAGTGCTGGAAAACGGCCTCCATAAGGCCCTGCTATATACCGATTGGCATCCCCGGGAAGGCAAGCGCGCAGGCGCCTGGATGACCGCCTTCCGTGGCCAGTGGAAAGAAAATGGCCAACAGGTGCGACCGCACATTTCCATAGTATGCAACTTCGCCCGCCCCGTGGGCGAAGTGCCGTCCTTGCTTACCTTCAGCGAGGTGACTACGCTCTTCCACGAATTCGGGCATGCACTGCATGGCATACTTGCCGACACGACCTTTGAAAGCCTCTCGGGTACCAACGTCTACTGGGATTTCGTGGAACTGCCTTCGCAATTTATGGAAAACTATTGCTACGAAAAGGACTTCCTTCGCTCCTTTGCCCGTCATTACCAAACCGGCGATCCACTGCCGGAGCAAGAAATTGACAAAATCGTGGCCGCCGCGAACTTCATGGAAGGCTACCAGACTGTACGCCAACTCGGTTTCGGCTTGCTGGACATGGCTTACCATACCGGTAAACTCGACAACGATACGCCGATCGAGCGATTCGAGAAAGATACCGTACGCGACACCCTACTTTATCCGGATGTCCCCGGCACCGCACAAAGCACATCTTTTTCCCACATCTTTGCTGGGGGATATTCCGCTGGTTATTATTCCTACAAATGGGCTGAAGTGCTCGATGCCGACGCGTTTTCATACTTCAAGGAAACCGGTATCTTCAACCCCGAAACGGCGGCTAAATTCAAGGCGTTGCTCAGCAGCGGCGGTACAATCGATCCCATGACGCTTTATATCCAGTTCAGGGGGCGCAAGCCTGTACCTGACGCATTGCTCAAACGGGCGGGATTAGTGGAATAACGGATTTTTATGTACTTTTGCCGCCATATTCAATTTCCATGAGCGAACATAATAAACGGATTTTTCTCGCTATATGCATCATCGTGCCCTTCGCGTTATATTGTTATGTCTACTACAGCCAGATGATCCGGAATGCACCCTATCGGTTTTCCGATTTTGAATCCATCGTGCTTAAATATGGCGAAGGTGACAGCCTCGTCAATCGCTTTGACTCACAATCAGGAGTTTATCAATACCTAAATAGAAGCGATTCATTGGTGACAGACACGGTACGGCTCCGGGAAGACGACATGCGCCACCTTCATGGCAAGGCGGCCCAGTTGGGATTCTGGAATCTCCCGGAAGATATGACGTCCCCGGTATCGCAATCGCCGCAAAACAATACAGAAAGGCCTGTGCCACGGTTTTACCTCCAGTTTAACTATAAGGAAAAAAGCAAGACGGTAACGTTAGACGCCGATTTTGACGGCAATCCAAAGATGCGGGAGACTGCAAAATCCGTGATCGATGAGGTAATACGTGTCATCAACGACGCACGCGACCGCTGAACGATCAGGCCGGCGTATCGCCGTTGTAAGGCGCTAATGCCGAAAGCCGCAGACTGCGAATGTCATCAGATGCCGGCGCTTCGAACACTTCCAGCTCAAAGTACTTAATCGCCGCCAGCAAGTGGTCGAAAATATCCGACATAATGCCCTCGTAAATCGCCCAGCGCGTATCTGCTGTAAACATGTACAACTCTATCGGCAGGCCGTGCTCCGTAGGCTGCAATTGGCGCACAAGCAGTGTCATATCCTGGCGTATTTGTGGATGACTTTGGGTATACCGATTGATATATTGGCGAAACAGTCCCACATTCGTCATATTACGGCCATTTACGGGCATCGTACGATCAGCTTGGGTCTGCTCGTTGTATCGATCGATTTCTTCCTGCCTCTCCTCAATGTAGGGCTTCAATAACTGGATTTTCTTTAACCGGTCGATTTCATCGGACGTAAGATAACGAATGGACGATATCTTGACGTTGATGGCACGTTTGATGCGCCGCCCGCCTGCATTTTGCATGCCCCGCCAATTTTTGAACGAATCGGTAATTAAATAATAGGTCGGAATGGTGGTAATGGTCTTGTCCCAGTTCTGGACTTTTACCGTATTCAGGTTGATTTCGATCACATCGCCGTCCGCCCCATATTTGGGCATCTCAATCCAGTCGCCTACACGCACCATATCATTGGTGGAGACCTGTATACTTGCCACAAATCCAAGGATAGTATCTTTGAATACCAACATCAAAATGGCTGAGGCTGCACCCAAGGCGCCCAAAAAAGCCCATGGAGATTTTCCCGTTACCATCGAAAATATAATAATACCCGCAATGAAAAACATAAAGATGTTGATCACCTGCAGGTAGCTGTCCAGCGGTTTATCGTGAAAGCCCCGCTTAGTACGCAGATGGTCGCGCACGGAACGAAACAGCGCCCGAAGCAACATCACCCAGCCGATGACGAGCAGGATATCGACAAATTTCCGCACCGGATCAATCCATGTCGGAAAACCGGAAAACACCACCGGGATGAAGTTTATGGACACGATGAGCGGAATAAGCCGCGCAAAGTGAACCAACGCCTTGTTGCGCACCAGATAATCATCAAACTTCGTGGCCGATCGGCTCGCAGCCTTCGTTAACACATTAACCAAAACTTTACGGACAACAAAATCAACAATCCCCAGAAAAATCAGTAGCAACGTAAGCAGTAAAAATAGATTGATCAGGTTAGCTTGTGCGTCGGGAACTCCCCACGCAAGTAGCTTCTCATATGTCCATTGGTAAATCATGTTTGAAGAATTGGCGATAGTATCCATTTCCATTTCAGCTTAAATTAAATAAAACTTCCGGATTGCAACAAAAAGAAAACGGCGGCAAAGCTAAGCATTCCTGCCGGTTTTCAAAAACGGTATTGCTGCCAACAAGCAGTGGCCAGCTACCGCTGACAAACAAACTATCGATTTTGACTCATAACATAAAAACTTTATTATCAATACATTAAAATTAAACATGTAAACAGTGACGACAAGTCCCTTCCGGAGTGCGCACGTCAAATCTCCGCTGATTAAAGTTTTCGCTGTACGTCCAGGGCAATGATTATTTTTATCGTGCCGGTTTCGCCAAAAAATTCTTAATTTCGCATGCGCAATAAGCTAATCTGCTTATTCTTGTTGCGCTTAGTGATTCTAGAATTGGAAACGTATAATGGCTGAAGAAACAGAAAACGACAACAACCTCCTTCCGGCAGACGACCGGATCATTCCCATTAATATCGAAGATCAAATGAAGTCGGCATACATTGATTATTCAATGTCTGTCATCGTCTCCCGCGCCTTGCCTGATGTGCGGGATGGGTTGAAGCCCGTACACCGCCGCGTGCTGTATGGCATGCTCGATCTGGGTGTAACCAGCGGCAAACCATACAAAAAATCAGCACGTATCGTCGGTGATGTACTGGGTAAGTACCACCCACATGGCGATTCATCGGTATATGACACGATGGTACGTATGGCGCAGGAATGGAGCTTGCGGTATCCGTTGGTTGATGGACAAGGAAATTACGGGTCTGTTGACGGTGATCCCCCGGCGGCCATGCGTTATACGGAGGCCCGGCTGAAAAAAATTGCCGAAGAGCTGCTCTCAGACATTAATAAAGATACCATCGATTACCAGCTCAACTTTGACGACTCGCTCGAGGAGCCGACGGTGCTGCCTACGCGCATCCCCAACCTGCTGGTCAACGGAGCATCGGGTATCGCTGTCGGCATGGCCACAAACATGGCACCGCACAACCTATCCGAAGTGGTGGATGGCATCGTTGCTTATATCGATAATCGTGATATTGAGATAGCTGAATTAATGCAGTATATCAAAGCTCCTGATTTTCCGACGGGCGCGATTATCTACGGCCATGCGGGTGTTCAGGAGGCGTTCCAAACCGGTCGCGGGCGTATTGTCATGCGGGCAAAAGCGGAAATCGAAACCACAAAAAGCGGCCGCGAACAAATCATCGTCACGGAGATCCCGTACCAAGTGAACAAGTCGGACATGATCAAGCGTACAGCCGACCTGGTCAATGAGAAAAAATTGGAAGGAATATCCGAAATCCGTGATGAATCCGATCGACACGGCATGCGCATTGTTTACGACATCAAGCGGGATGCGAATGCGTCTATCGTGTTAAATAATCTATACAAGTATACGGCGCTACAGACTTCATTCAGTGTGAATAACATTGCACTCGTGCATGGGCGTCCGATGTTGCTCAACCTCAAAGATATGATCTATCACTTTGTGGAACATCGCCACGAAGTTGTTGTGCGCCGCACCAGGTTTGAACTGGCGGAAGCGGAAAAAAGAGCCCATATCTTAGAAGGGTTGCTCATCGCGCTCGACCACCTCGACGAGGTCATCCAACTTATCCGATCTTCGGCAACACCGGATGACGCGCGGGTAGGCTTAATGGAGAAGTTCGGCCTTTCCGACATTCAGGCACGGGCCATCCTCGATATGACGCTTCGCCGTCTTACCGGACTTGAACGCGATAAGATCAAAGAAGAGTACGCCGAGTTGATGAAAACCATTGAGTACTTAAAATCCGTATTGGAAGATGAAGGCCTCCGGATGAAAATCATCAAAGATGAATTGCTGGAGATAAAAGACAAATATGGCGACGAACGCCGCTCCACCATTGTGCATTCAGCCGAAGATATGCGCATGGAAGACTTCATCGAAGACGAGGAAGTTGTCATTACGATCTCGCATGAAAGCTACGTAAAACGCACCCCATTGAGCGAGTACCGCCGGCAAAGCCGCGGTGGCAAAGGGTCATTGGGTACAAATACGCGTGAAGAAGATTTTACAGAGCACATCATCACGGCTTCGGCGCATAATTACATGCTGTTCTTCACGGAGGCGGGCCGTTGTTTTTGGCTTCGGGCATTTGAAATTCCCGAAGGGAGCCGTACTTCAAGGGGTCGTGCCATCCAGAACATTATCAATATCCCTAAAGAAGAGAAAATTAAGGCTTACATCAAGGTGAAAAACCTCAGGGATCAGGAATACCTTGAGAACAATTTCATCATCATGTGTACAAAACGCGGCACCATCAAGAAAACGTCGCTGGAAGCTTATTCACGGCCACGTGCCAATGGCATCAACGCCATCAACATCGCCGAAGGTGACCAACTACTGGAAGCCTGCCTCACCGATGGCGGCAGCGAAATCGTTATGGCCCTGCGATCAGGACGAGCTATCCGCTTCAACGAATCTACCGTGCGGCCCATGGGGCGTACGGCCACGGGTGTACGCGGTGTCACGTTAGCCGGACCGGATGATGAAGTAGTTGGCATGATTAGTGTTAATAACTCTGAAACCACCGTGCTGGTGGTGTCCGAAAAAGGCTATGGCAAACGCACCGATATTGAGGATTATCGGGTGACCAACCGGGGCGGGAAGGGTGTAAAAACCATCAATGTCACCGAAAAAACCGGTAAATTGGTAGCCATAAAGGACGTGACGGATAACGACGACCTGATGATTATCAACAAGTCCGGTATCGTTATTCGAATCGCTGTCAGCGAGTTGCGGGTCATGGGCAGAGCCACACAGGGCGTACGCCTGATCAGCCTCAAAGGTGATGACGAAATTGCATCTGTAGCCAAAGTGGAGCATGAAGAGGAAGAGCTAAATGATGAAAATCAAGCAAGCAGTGAAAATACCGATGAAAACAACAGTGAGTCGACCCAATCGGAATCGGATGACTAAAGTGGTTTTTATCGCTGCCTTATGTGCAGTGAGTGTATTGCCGGTTGTTGCGCAGTCCAACCTAAAGGAGGGTAACAACAATTTTGCATTATACACCAAATCCAAAGATTTCAAACACTTGGAGGCCGCTCGTAAGTTTGCTGATGAAGCTTTTAAGACCAAACGCGACTCGGTAAATTTCCGTAATATTTTATTGCGTGGATTGGTTTACAGCACCTTGGCGGTCGTTGATTCCAACCGTACCCAGAAATACACGGCAGATCCGATCGATGTGGCGTCGGCCGCGCTCAGGCGGCTGACAAACAACAAGCAACAGAGCTATGAGCATGGTCCGCAAATCAACTACATCCGGCGCTCGATAGCCAATGCTTACTTGATTAAAGCAAACCGGGCGGTAGCCAAAGCCAATTACGAAGAGGCCTTCCATCAATACCGTAAGGTCGATTCCATTAGCGGCTCGGCGATTGATGTTAAGCACAACCTCGCCGTATTAAGCACCAAAATCGGCGGCACCGATGACGCTATCCAGCGCTACGAGGCTTTTACCGCCCAGCGGGAAACGTCCTCTCCTGCTTATATCCTTGAATTGACGGCCCTTTACGGGAAAAAAGGAGATAACAGGGCCATTTTGAATACCCTGCTCAAAGGCAGGGAGCAGTTTCCCGAAAACAAGGAGATTTTGTTTGCCCTTATCAACACGTATGTGGCCAATGAGGCCTATTCGGCCATCGTGCCTATTATCGAACAGGCTATTGCACATGAGCCGGAAAACGTAAACCTCAATTACATCGCCGGCTATGCCAACGAAATGGAAGGAAATCACGCCGCCGCAAAGCGGTTCTACGAAAAAGTGATAAGCCTTGATGCCAACAACTTCGAGGGTAACCTCGAACTTGGACTGCTTTATTTGAGAGAATACATGGCCAATCCGGACGATGAAGAAAAACAAAACAAAGCTCAGGAATATTTGTTAAGAGCAAACCAAATCAGACCTTCAGAGGTAAATACATTAAAATCCCTTGCGGTGCTGTACGATCAGTCAGGAAACATTGTCCAGTTGGAACGAGTAAATAACATATTAAATCAACTCACAATAAACTAAGATCATGAAAGTGAAATCCATTTTATTAGGTGCACTGGTTTTTTCCACATCAGTGGCTTTTTCACAAACCAGTAACCTGAGGAAGGCAAAAGCCAGTTATGATAAGTTCAATGAAGTAAAATCCATCGGGAATGCAACACTGGGGGTAAGTGACTTGAACGCCGCCAAAGACGCCCTCGAAAAAGCTATTGAACACGAAAAAACAAAGGAATTGGCTGAAACGTGGACTTACTATGCGCTGGTCAATGCCGATCTGGCGCTGCTGGATTCCACCGAAGCGGCAGACGGTTACATCCAAAAAGCAGTGGAAGCGCGGGACAAGGCCGTTAGCCTGGATTCAGAAAAAGAGAACGAGCAAAACCTGAATATCCTCAATTCCATTCTGGCGCAACACGAACTAAATAAAGGCGTACAAGCATGGGACAGCCAGGATTTTGAAACCGCGTACGGCGCTTTTGACCGCGGCCTGAAATACCTTCCGGGTGATACCACATTACTGTATTATTCGGGCTTGGCAGCCGTAAACTCGCAAAATTACGACAAGGCTTTGGCCAAATATGTCGAGCTGGTACCGGTAGATAGCTTCTCCAACAACCGGCAAATCATATTGGACGTATCAAGACTGTACTTAATGCAGGGCGATACCGCAAACGCCATTAAGTATGCCGAGCTGGGTTCAAGCAAATATCCAAACGATAGTGAGCTCGCTACCCAAAACATCGAATTGAACTTGATGGCTGGCAACCAGGAAAAAATCATCAGCACCATCAACGAACAAGTCGCTAAAGAACCGGACAATAAAAATTTGCACTATTACCTTGGAATCGCATACAACGAGACCGGCGATCTGGAAAAAGCCGAGGCAGCTTACAAAAAAGCGTTGGAAATCGATCCGAACTACCTGGATGCAAATATCAACCTGGGTGGATTGATCTTGAACAGGGGGATCGATCATTTCAACAAAACAAACAACGCTAACCTTGCCCAGTCTGAATACGATACCGAAATCAAAAAGGCTTACGATATCTTCGATACGGCATTGCCCTATTTGCAGAAAGCAGTGGAAGTGGATGGCAAATCGTATTTGGCCTTGGCTAACCTGAAAAAGTACTACGAGATCAAAGAAGATCAGGCCAAAGTCGACGAGCTGCAAGCGCGAATAGACGCGTTGCAATAACGAAAAGCCATTCGACAAAATTGGAGCTAATAGCCCGCAGATACAATTATCCGCGGGCTATTTTTTTGCAAATGCGCGTTACCAAACCTGGCCCTTCATAAATAAAGCCGGTATATAGCTGCACGAGGGCGGCTCCCGCTTCCAGCTTTTCCTGCGCATCCGCCGGTGAATGTATCCCACCTACACCAATAATCGGAAACGCGCGATTGGATTTCGTTGCCAGGTAACGGATGACATCCGTGGCACGCTTGGTCAAGGGCCGGCCACTCAATCCCCCCGATTCGTTTTTCCAGCGTCCTTCATGCTCCAATCCTTGGCGATCAATGGTCGTATTGGTCGCAATGACCCCCGCAATACCGGTATCCTGGACAATGGTTATGATATCGTCCAATTGTGAATCTGTCAGGTCAGGTGCTATTTTCAGCAACAAAGGCCTTGAAACATCCCCCTTCCGGTTGCGCTGTTGCAGCGTATTTAAAATATGGGTCAATGGTTCCTTGTCCTGCAATGCGCGCAGCCCCGGGGTATTCGGGGAGCTTACATTGACAACAAAATAGTCGACAACATCGAATAACGCATCGAAGCATTTGATATAATCGCTTACCGCGTCCTCATTCGGAGTCGCTTTATTCTTCCCGATATTGCCGCCTATGACAATATGTTTGCGGTCTTTGAGGTGTTTCAGCCTGGTAGCGGCTACGTCCACGCCCTGGTTGTTGAATCCCATGCGATTGATTAACGCCTGATCTTCCACCAATCGAAACAAACGCGGCTTATCGTTTCCCGGTTGCGGCAATGGTGTCACCGTGCCGATTTCGATAAACCCGAAACCCAAGGCGGACATTTCTGCTACATATTCGGCATTCTTGTCAAACCCGGCCGCCAGACCGACGGGGTTCTTGAATTTCAGGCCAAATACTTCACGTTCCAACGATGGGTGTTCATAACCGTAGATCGATTTCAATAACCGCTTGCTTCCCCATAGCTTGCTGAACGATCGCAGGCCGCCGGAGACAAGCCGGTGGGCCTGCTCCGGATCGAGCGAAAAAAGGAGTGGTTTCACGAGTTTATACATGGTTGCAAAGGTAGATCTTAGATTTTAGATTTGCGATTCACAAACTACGATTTTAGGGTTTTGACTTCCGACGCTGGACTTCTGACTTTTTCGTACCTTTGCACACGAAATGATTGCGATAAACAACCTTACATTTGAAATAGGCGCGCGCGCATTATATGACGAAGCCAGCTGGCATATCAAGCCCGGGGATAAAACGGGGCTCATCGGGGCCAACGGAACGGGAAAAACTACCCTATTGAAGCTTATCGTTGGCGACTACTCCCCCACCGCGGGCAGTATATCCATGGCTAAGGATATAAAAATAGGCTATCTCAATCAAGATTTGCTGTCCTATCAGTCTGATAAGAGCATCTTGCATGTCGCCATGGAAGCCTTTGAGCGTCAAAACCAATTGCATGCCGAGATTGAGCGGTTGCTCAAAAAACTCGAAACCGACTATTCAGATGACATCATCCAGAAGTTGAGCGACAAGCAAACCGAGTTTGAAGCCTTGGATGGCTATAACATCGAATATCGGGCGCATGAAATACTGGCTGGCCTGGGATTCAGTGACGGCGATCAGCAGCGCCCGCTTTCGGAGTTTTCAGGTGGCTGGCGTATGCGGGTAATGCTGGCCAGGATACTGCTTCAGACACCGGACATCCTGCTGCTTGACGAACCAACGAACCACTTGGACCTCCCCTCCATTAAATGGCTCGAAAGCTATTTGCAGGCGTTCGAAGGGGCTATCGTCATTGTGTCGCATGACCGTTATTTTCTCGACAGGGTAGTCAATTCCATCGTGGAATCCAAACGGGGAAAACTGATCCAGTATGCGGGAAACTACAGCTTTTATTTGGAAGAAAAGGCGCTGCGGGAAGAAATACAGAGCAACCAGTATAAAAACCAGCAAGCCAAAATCAAACAAGAGGAACGGCTTATTGAACGGTTCCGTGCCAAAGCCAGCAAGGCGAAGATGGTACAGTCGCGTATCAAAGCACTTGAACGCATGGAAAAGGTGGATGATGTGGATGACTATAATCCTACCGTCAACTTCCGCTTCAAGTTCAGCAAGCAATCCGGAAGGCATGTCGTGCGGATGGAAAACGTGAGCAAATCGTATCCGGGACTTCCCATCCTCGAACATGCGGATGCTATCATTGAAAAGGGCGATAAGATCGCACTCATCGGTGCCAACGGGAAGGGCAAATCAACCCTGCTGCGCATCGTCGCCAATACGGACCGTGACTTTACGGGAACGTGCGAGACCGGGCACAACGTTACGCAGACGTTTTTTGCACAACATCAACTGGAAGCCCTGCACCTCGACAACGAGATCCTGCAGGAATTACAGGTGTTTGCGCCCAAGCACACCGAGACCGAACTTCGCTCGATTCTGGGGTGTTTCCTGTTTACAGGTGACGATGTATTTAAAAAGATACGGGTACTCTCCGGCGGTGAAAAATCCCGGGTTGCGTTGGCAAAAGCACTGACCGCTGACGCCAATTTTCTTATTCTGGATGAGCCGACCAACCACCTGGACATCCAGTCGGTCAATATCCTCATCCAGGCACTCAGGCAATTTGAAGGTACGTTCATCGTCGTATCGCACGACCGTTACCTGCTGGACCATGTGGCCAATAAAATCTGGTATATCGAAGATCGCCAGATAAAGGAATACCCCGGTACGTACCAGGAGTACGAGGAGTGGCAGGCCAAACGGATCACAAAAACGGCAGCCGCAGAGAAAAGCGGAACAAAGCCAGCCAAGGCAACGGCCAAGCAGGCGGCTCCCCCGAAAAACGAAGACAAGGAGCAACAGGCCAGAAAGCTGAATAAGGAACTCGAAAATATAGAACGGCGTATCGATGAGATCGAAACATCCATTAAAACTACGGAAACTTTAATGGCTGACGAAAACCTGTATACTGATCAAGCAAAACTTAATGAAACATCCCTGCGATACGACGGCCTAAAGCGGGAATTAGCCGGCTTGCAAAAGCAATGGGAAAAACTTGCCGAAGAAATTATGCTGTTAGCGGACTGACGGCCGGTGAGCTGTGGTTGATAAGGGGATATAGTATGTCACCAATATGATTAGAAAATTCGTCGTACTCGCTGTGCTGCTTCACATCGGGTTGGGCATCGCTGCCCAGAAACCAAAAAAGAAACGCGTGCAGCGCGAACGCAGCCCACAACAGGAGCTGCGCTATGACAACGTCAATTACCTGCCGGTCATCAAAACGGTACAGCTGTTTCCGGTAGAACAGGAAAATGCACTGCCGGTGATTGAGCTGCACAGCAATGAGCAGTTAACGCTGGCCTTTGACGATCTGCGGGCCGATGTCCGCAACTACTATTTCAGCATCGAACATTGCGACGCTAATTGGACTCCAAGCCGACTTTCGCCACTGGAATACGCCGAAGGCTTTAATGAAGAACGTGTCCGGGAGTATCAGCCATCCGTAAATACGCTTCAGCCGTACACCCATTACCGGGTCAATTTCCCCACGGATAATATACGACCGAAACTGGCAGGCAACTACCTGCTGAAGGTGTATGAAGACGCCGATAAGAGCAGGCTCATCATCACCAGGCGATTTTATGTGTTGGCCCCGTTGATGGCCATTACACCCCAGCTTGTTCCCTCCCCTGATGTCAGCAAACGCAATAAAAATCAAAAACTGAACCTCAACGTCAATACCGGAGGGCTTACGGTCAACAATCCCTACCAGGATGTCAAAATCCTGGTCATGCAAAATCAACGGCCGGACGTCCAGCAATGGCTCACCACGCCGCTCTTTGTAAGCAACAAGGAGCTGACCTATACCGATAATAAAACGCTGGACTTCGGCGGTGGCAATGAGTTTCGGTATATCGATTTGCGGAGCCTTCGCCTGGCATCGGAGCGGGTAGCCAGTATACGCATAGATAGTACGGCCAGCGTTGAGCTCGTGCCGGACAATAATTATAAAGATGCAACCTATGCGTCGGTATTTGACGAAAACGGGGCGTTTTTTATCCGCAATCAGGACAAGGCCAATGCCGACACCGAATCCGATTACATTTCCGTCACATTTACCCTTGAGGACAAGGCGGTAGCGGACGGCTCCGTATATGTTGTCGGTGGCTTCAACAACTACGTACAGGAAGCATCCAACCGCATGGTATACGATACGCTGCAGCGCGCATGGCAATGTACCCTGCTGCTGAAACAGGGCCTATATGACTACGAGTATGTACACGTCAGTACCAGTGGTGCGATAAACACTTCATTCTCCAGCGGAAATCATTTCGAAACCAACAATACCTATCAGATTCTGGTATACAACCGGCGCCAAGGCACGACGTGGGACGAGCTCGCAGGATATGCCGAGGTTAGGAATTGACCATCGCCAGCCGTTCCTGGAGCATACGTGATATCCGGTTGAAGTAGCGTTTTTGTTTGTAGCCCATCACCCATTGCACACCGTGTACTGCATTGGTGTGGAATATTTCGTCCGCTTCATTCATAATATCCGGACTTATCTGGGCCTCAATCACCTCCAAGCCACTATCCAGGGCCATGTCAATGACGACTTTGCGCATCACTCCATCAATGCAGCCTTCACTGATAGCCGGCGTGTAGAGCTTTTTGCCATACCACACAAATACGTTCGAACTGAGCGACTCGCAAAGGAACCCTTCCTGATTCAGGATCAGCACATCATCCAACCCCTTCTTTTTACGGTACAGTCCGGCCATGACATACACGAGCGCATTCGCTGATTTCAGCTTCGATAATTCACTGTAGGGTTTTCGGTATTCAGCATAAACGTCGACAATGAGGCCAAGCTTTCGGTGCTTCACATCATCGGTGTCCAGTGGCGACACACTCATCACATAGGCGGCTTTATTCTGCTGCGGACTGTAAAGCCCTTCGCCATCCCGGTAGATCTGGAGCCGTACACGTACATGCTGGCCATTCAATCCGTTCTTGCTGACCAACGCCGTAGCGCGTGAGCGGATAAACTGCTCATCAACAGCCGCATCATATTCCAATTGGAGCATTCGCATGCCTTCCTGGAGCCTGGCCACGTGGTGGTTCAAAAAACGGATATCGCCATCCATCCATCGCATCGTCTCAAACAGTCCATCGCCATACCGAAATGCTCGGTTATTTGCGGTTAGGATAGCTTCCCTTTCGGGGACGTGATTATTATTAAAATCTATATAGTGTACTGGCATTAATATTAAATTGAAAAGTCAAAAATCAGCATGTACATACCCCCGCCACTTTTCCAGACACAGGCGGAAATCGTCGGGCAACGGTGTGCTAAACGCCATTTTTTCCTTGGACGTGGGATGTATAAATCCAAGGCTTTGCGCGTGGAGCGCCTGCCGGGGCAGTAATGCGAAACAATTGTCTACAAACTGCTTGTATTTGCTGAATACGGTACCCTTCACAATGTGGTCGCCTCCATACACCGCATCGTTAAACAACGGGTGTCCAATAGACTGCATATGCGCTCGTATCTGGTGCGTGCGCCCGGTCTCCAGTTGGCAAGCTATCAACGTCACGTACCCAAAGCGTTCCAGCACCTGATAATGGGTCACTGACCACTTGCCTTTATCCGGCTCGCGGTACACAGCCATGACCTTCCTGTCTTTTACGCTCCGACCAATATATCCCGTTACGGTGCCATCCGCTGCAATATCCCCCCAAACCAACGCAAGGTACCTGCGGGATATGCTGTGATCAAAAAACTGCTTCGCCAGGTAAGTCAACGCCCACTCATTTTTGCCTACAACCAATAAGCCACTGGTATCTTTATCAATCCGGTGCACCAATCCCGGGCGCCCGTCATTGCCGGGCAACTGCGGAAAATTGGAAAAGTGATAGACCAATGCATTAACCAAGGTGCCCGAATAATTGTTGTATCCCGGATGTACCACCATTCCTGCAGGCTTGTTGACCACGAGCAAGTCGTCATCCTCATATAGGATCTCCAATGGAATGTTTTCAGGATAGATTTCAGTATCGCGGGGCGGATGCGGCAGCACAACGGAAATCACATCCGACGGCTTTACCTTGTAGCTTGCTTTCACTTGCTGCCCGTTGACGAGTACTGTCCCAGCGATAATGGCATGTTGGATGCGGTTGCGGGAGGCGTTTTCTATCCTGTTCATCAGGAATTTATCAATGCGCAATAGCGCCTGCCCCTTATCTACAACTATGCGCAGGTGCTCAAATAAATCCTGCTCATCTGATTCCTGCAAATCCAAATCGTCTGACATGGGCGCAAAATTAGCTAAAAAGCCGTGCATTTTGGCTAAGTTTGCAAAAACAACATGCTGCCGTTTGATTTCCATAGCCCGGTTGAGCCCCTCGATTTCCCGCTGTTCAAAGAAAAAGGGATCAAGGTTGCTATCAAACGGGATGACATGATCCATCCGTTTATCTCAGGTAATAAATGGCGCAAACTCAAATATGTGCTGCAAACGGCAGCCAGCCTGGGCAAGGAACATTTGGTCTCCTTTGGCGGGGCCTGGTCTAATCACCTGCTTGCGATGGCCTGTGCCGGCGCCAAATTTGGTTTTCGCACGACTGCCTTTGTCCGGGGTGAAGCGATATCCAACCCCAATCTGTCGTTATGTAGCCTATTTGGCATGCAGCTGCGGTTCGTAAGCCGGGCGGCCTACAAAGATAAAACGTTATTGTTCGATCAACATTACAGACGGGATGAGCAAGCTTATTTCGTTGATGAAGGCGGATGCAGCCTGGAAGGCGCCCGCGGCTGCATGGAGATTTTCGACGAATTGACGCAATCTTATGACCACATATTTTGCGCTTGCGGTACAGGCACCACATTGGCGGGCCTGTCCATGGCGAAGGCCGCACATGGCGGGCCGACACAGCTGCACGGCGTTCCGGTGTTGGCTGGCGGGACGTTCATAAAGGACACCGTGGCCAGCTTGTCCGGGACGGCATGCGCCGATGCGATCATCCTGCACACCGATTACCATTTCGGCGGTTACGCGAAAACCGATCCGGCCTTGAACACCTTCGTCAAGACGTTTGCAGCGCAAACCGGCATTTTAATTGAGCCGGTATATACGGGCAAGCTATGCTATGCGGTGTTTGATCTGGCGGCTCGTGATTATTTTCAGCCAGGCCAATCTATTCTCTTGATCCACACGGGTGGCCTCACCGGCTTGTTGGGCATGCATGAGCAATTCGGGCTGCCCCAAAATGCGAATGTGCTATAAACTGTTTAAACGGCCAAATGGCACCGGAATATGCATTAGCCCCACAATTGTTTGCCATCGGCCACCCAAATTGATATATTTCCTCTATAAAAGTTGTCTCTCAATGGCAGAGGAGAGACCGATAAATTCCTTTTATATGCAATGCGATTAAATTGCATATAAGAGGGAATTTATCTAAGTTTGGGCATAACCAATCCGTTATGCCATGTATAAAATAGCCGTAACGCCGGACGAAGTGCACGCTGTATTGGCCACGCATATACTGGCGGATGGATATGACATCACCTTTGACATGGAGCGCAGCCAAGGAGTTACCATCTACGATTCCAAACATCGGCGCGAGCTGCTTGATTTTTTCACATGCTTTGCCGCGGTTCCCTTGGGATATAACCATCCCAAGATGGCGGGCGACGAAGCGTTTATGAAAAGCCTGCTCCGTGCCGCCTTGATCAATCCATCAAATTCAGACATCTATACGGTCGAATATGCCCAATTTGTATCAACGTTTGCAGGCGTGGCTATCCCACCTTACCTACCCCATGCTTTTTTCGTTTCGGGAGGTGCCCTGGCCGTTGAAAATGCATTGAAGGCGGCCATGGATTGGAAAGTACAGAAAAATTTCAAGAAGGGCTATGGTTATGAAAAAGGCACCAACGTGCTTCATTTCGAACAAGCGTTTCACGGACGTTCGGGATACACGCTCAGCCTTACCAATACCCACCCAAATAAAACCAAGTGGTTTGCCAGGTTTGACTGGCCAAGAGTAAGCAATCCAACACTGACGTTTCCGTTGACGGATGAAAATCTCGAGGACGTGCGGCGACGCGAACAGCAGACCGTCGATCAGATAAAGCAAGCATTCGTTGATTATAAAGATGATATCTGCGCAATCCTTATTGAACCGATACAAGCCGAAGGAGGCGACAACCACTTTCGCCGGGAATTCATGGAACAGTTGCGTGTGTTGGCCGATGAGCAAGATGCCCTGCTCATCTATGACGAAGTGCAGACCGGTGTGGGGCTGACCGGAAAGTTCTGGTGCCACGAACACTTTGGCGAATATGCGCGTCCGGATATCATTGCTTTTGGAAAGAAAATGCAGGTCTGCGGCATCCTGGCCAGTACCCGCATAGATGAAGTCGACACCAATGTATTTCGGGTACCCTCCCGCATCAACTCCACATGGGGTGGCAACTTGGCGGATATGGTGCGGGCCACGAAAATACTTCAAATCATCGAAGAAGACCGGCTGTTGGAGCAGGTTTGCGACACGGGCCGCTACCTGCAACAGCAGTTGCTGCAGCTCGCCGCAAGGCATCCCCGCGTATCCAATGTACGCGGCAAGGGGCTGCTCTGCGCTTTCGACTTTCCGGAGACCCGCCTACGTGATGCGTTTTTGAAAGCCAGTATGGCACGTGGTGTACTATTTCTCGGATGCGGCGACCGATCCGTCCGATGTAGGCCTGCATTGATCATGCAGCAGGCAGATATTGACAAAGGGATGGCAATCGCTGACCTCGTTTTATCAAGTATTTAGTAACTTTCGCTCAAAATAGAATCGTAAACATACGTTAAAAAAAGATCTTATGGCAAAGCGAATTTTGTTGTTAGTCGGCGATTATGTCGAAGATTACGAGGCAATGGTTCCCTACCAAGCTATGCTTTCCGTCGGCCTTTCGGTTGATACCATTGCGCCCGACCGAAAAAAAGGCGACACGGTTCCGACCGCGGTCCATGACTTTGGCGGCGACCAGACGTATAAAGAAACGCAGGGACACCGTTTCGGCATCACGGCCGATTTTGATGCCGTTGACCCAGCCACGTATGATGGATTGTACATCGCCGGCGGGCGGGCTCCCGAATATATTCGGCTCAATCAGCGGGTCTTGGCCATTACGCGGCATTTTTTTGAGGAAGACAAGCCCGTCGCCGCGATATGTCACGGAATCCAGATCCTGACTGCAGCGAAAGTGCTTTCGGGCCGCACGCTCACCGCTTATGTCGCGGTAGGACCCGATATCGAGCTCGCTGGCGGCACCTGGAAAAACATTGCTCCGGATGAGGCCATTGTCGACGGGAACCTGGTCACCTCCCCTGCTTGGCCTGGCCACCCAGCCATTTTAAGTGAGTTTTACAAACTTCTGGGTATCCACATCGGGTGATTAACAAAAAGGGGCAGTCGGACTGCCCCTTTTTGTTATATCCTGTTGCCGGATCCCGGCAGTTGCTCCAATCTAGGGCCTGCTGTGGTAATTAGGTGCCTCTTTGGTGATGGTGATGTTATGCGGATGGCTCTCGCGCAAACCCGCGCCTGTTATTTTGACGAAGCGAGCGCCCTGCAGTGCCTTGATGGTCGGTGCGCCGCAATACCCCATGCTTGCCCGCAAGCCTCCTACATATTGGTAAACCACTTCCGCCAGCGTGCCTTTATAGGCCACGCGGCCGACAATGCCTTCCGGCACCAGCTTTTTGATATCATCTTCCACATCCTGGAAATAGCGATCTTTCGAGCCCTGCTCCATCGCTTCCACCGACCCCATGCCTCGGTAAGATTTAAACTTCCGGCCTTCATAGATAATGGTTTCTCCGGGTGCCTCTTCAACCCCGGCAAATAATGAACCCGCCATGATGGTATCCGCGCCGGCGGCTATCGCTTTTGCGATATCCCCGGTCTGCTTGATGCCCCCATCGGCAATGACCGGCACATTACGGCCGCGGAGCGCCTTGGCAACTTCATAAACGGCATACAGTTGCGGTACCCCCACTCCGGCAATAATACGCGTCGTACAGATAGATCCGGGCCCGATTCCCACCTTCACTGCGTCCGCACCGGCATCCGCCAGTGCAATGGCTGCTTCCGCGGTAGCTATGTTACCGACGATAAGCTCCAGGCTCGGAAAAGCCGATTTCACTTCTTTCAGTTTTTCAATAACTCCCTTGGAATGCCCATGCGCGGTGTCGATGGTCACGACGTCGACCCCGGCTTTCACCAACGCTTCCACGCGCTCCATGGTATCGCCCGTCACGCCTACTGCCGCCCCCACAAGCAACCTGCCATGGCTGTCTTTAGCTGCATTGGGGAAATGTCTGTATTTCTGTATATCTTTAAATGTGATGAGCCCCACGAGCACATGGTTGTCATCAACAACCGGTAGCTTTTCTATTTTATGGTTCTGTAAAATGGCCTCCGCTTTAAGCAGATCCGTACCAATTGGAGCCACGACCAACCCCTCTTTGGTCATCATCTCGGTGATCGGGCGGCGCATATCCTTCTGAAAACGGAGGTCGCGGTTCGTCACAATCCCCACCAGCTTATTGGTGCTGTCGATAATTGGAATTCCGCCAATCTTATGTTCTTTCATGATTTGAAAGGCGTCGCCAACCGTCGCATTTTCGCCAAGCGTCACCGGATCTTGGATCATGCCGCTTTCCGAACGCTTCACTTTGCGTACTTCTGCCGCCTGGTCGCCAATGCTCATGTTTTTATGCAACATACCTAAACCACCTGCCTGAGCAAGCGCAATCGCCAGATCGGCACCGGTCACGGTATCCATTGCTGCCGACACCAAGGGGATGTTCAACCGGATATTTCTCGTCAGGTGCGTCGTAGTATCTACGTCACGGGGCAATACTTCTGAGTAAGCAGGAATTAAAAGCACATCGTCGTAGGTGAGGCCTTCAGCTACGAACTTTTCGGGATCTAAATGCATGGCAAATATGTATTGGAGTTACTATTTGCCGGGCAAAATTACTGATTTTTTGCGTCGTTTACAAATAAAAAAGTTTTAGCACCTTAAAAGGAGTACCCGACACCGATTTGGAAGACACGGTTTAGAGAAATCTTATCCGGATCGTCAAAAATACCCAAGAAATAATCATTGTTGAATACATCAAGCAAGCCGGTTTTAAAGCGGCCTTCAATCGTCAGGCCAAAAGGCAGCGTATAGCCAAGTCCAAGGGTAAGCCCCAGATCAGCCCCATTGTAATCACCGTCAAAATCAATACGCGGGAAATTCCTGCCTATTTTCACATCGAACGAGGGGCCTGCCATACCGTGGAAGCCTCCCGCAAAATAGAACTTGTTGATTATCCCCAACGAAAGGTATTCGATAGTTACACCCCGTTGCCCAATGGGTACTCCCCCTTCATCAACGGTCGCTACGTTACGAGCACCTTGCCGTGAATACGTCAATTCCGGTTGCAAGGTATAACGCGGGCTCAGACGAACGCCTAAGGCACCACCTGCATAAAAATCCGTTTTAAAATCTGCATCAATATTGCTCAGCGTCGATACGTTCATACCGGCCCGGATACCGGGAGATACCTTTTTCTGGGCATACAATTGCGCGGTTGCAGCCATTACGGCCATCAATATGCATAGTCTTCTTATCATAAGTCTCCCCCTGTGCCGTCCCCGTGCAGATTACAAGCCATTAGGTTGCAAAATCAGGCAAATTGCTTTGGCACTTTTGGTATTTTTTTTGCAAGGATACAAAAAATGCAAGTCTCACGTCATCTGCTATGAGCAAAAATTTTTTAACATTTTAAAAACAAGTGTCATGAAAAAAATCTTTTTTACCTCATTATTTTGCACATTGTTGCTATTCACCACCCATTACAACGCTAGTGCCCAATCCTACCGGACAGGCGCCGGATTGTTTATCGATGCCGGCGATGGCCGTACGTTTGTAGGACCGCATATCAAACATTTCTTTTCCGCCAATAACGCAGGCCAGGCGATGATTCTGTTTGCAGACCGGACCACCATCATCGGTGCCGAATATTCCTACAACCAGCCGATCCCCGGAGCGCAGGGCCTTTCATGGAATGTCGGGGTTGGACCGCAGGTAGCCATCCGCCGCGAAAATTCCGATTTCCTGATTCGGCCGATGCTCGGCCTGGAGTTCAAAATCCCTTCCGCCCCCCTGGCTTTTGGTTTTGATTGGCGCCCTTGGTGGAATGTAAGCGACAGTTTCTTTAGACCCGGCCGGTTCGGCCTAGCCTTTAAGTTTACGTTTTAACGCCTTCCGTTATTCAACAGGCAACACCCCGTATCATTGCGGGGTTTTTATTTGTACCTTTGTGCAGATTTTGAACATATGCTATGGAGCGCCCTGCGCTGAATCACGCTACACGTACCCACCGTATCGCCATTGGCGTAGCCTTTTTTGTTTATGGGCTATGTTTTGCTTCCTGGGCTTCCCGGATTCCGGACATCAAAAACATGCTTGGATTGTCCGAAGGGAAATTAGGCATTGTATTGTTTTCCTTGCCTATTGGCACGTTGGTGTCGCTGCCCATTTCAGGCTGGATAATTGGCCGGCTGGGCAGCAAACACATCGTATTTGCCGCCGCGTTATTTTACACATTGTTCCTGGTAGGGATCGGTTATTGGGGGCATATGTACAGCCTGATGGCCAATTTAGTGCTTTTCGGCGCATCAGGCAACCTGCTCAACATCGCAGTCAATACGCAGGCGGTGACACTTAGTAACCACTATGCCAAACCCATCATGGGTGCGTTTCATGGGATGTGGAGCATTGCGGGATTCGTCGGCGCGGGTATTGGGGCGCTGATGATCGACCGACACATCGTGCCGTTCCACCATTTTATGGTGATTGCATCCGTATCCACGCTGTGCATCATCGGCATTACCACCTACCTGATTTCGGAGGACCGCACCATTCAACCCAAAAAAGAGCCGTTGTTTGCGATTCCGGACAAGCCATTGGCCGTATTGGGCGCCATTGCGTTCTGCGCGATGATTGGAGAAGGCGCTTTGTACGATTGGAGCGGCATCTACATGGAGCAAGTGGTTCGTGCAGACAAGCAATTGGTCGGATACGGATTAAGCGCCTTTCTCTTTAGCATGGCCGCCGGCCGGTTTTTGTCCGATTGGACGGTCAGGCGCTTTGGCGCGAAGACAACCTTGGTGCTGAGCGGTATGCTTAGCGCTGCCGGACTGCTCCTCGCGGTCTCCTATCCGCATTTCGGCACCGTTATCTTTGCTTTTTTAATGGTAGGCATCGGTTCTTCAGCCATTATCCCGCTGGTATACAGCCTTGCCGGCCGCTCGGGGCGGCTATCCCCCGGCTCGGCGCTTGCAGCGGTCAGTACCATCGGCTTTTGCGGCTTCCTCGTGGGGCCGCCCCTCATTGGCTTAATTGCCGAATTTACAGGGCTCCGGGCGGCCTACGCAGTCATCGCTTCCATGGGTATTTTCATCATTATTCTGGCCACAAAAATCAAGCACACAACCAGTTAACAAAAACAACAGCACCGCAATAATAAACTGCAAAAATAGCCTTTCATTACACGAAAATTTTATACCTTTGCCGTTCTTAACAAAATTTTGTATAAAAAGAACAGATTAACACAAGTTAACACAAGAAAATGCAAGGTAAAGGGCTGATTAAATTTTTGGTAGTAGTGATCGCCATTGCGTGTCTCTATTCCCTGTCATTCACATTCGTAACCCGCAAGGTAGAACGGGATGCCGTGGCATATGCCAAGGGTGATATTACGAAAGAGAAGGCATATTTAGATTCCATGGCCGGCGAAGTAGTATACAACCTGGGTATTGCCAATTATACCTACCGCGAAGCCAAAGGAAATGAAATCGCATTGGGGTTGGATTTGAAGGGCGGGATGAATGTGACCATGGAAGTGTCGTTGCAGGAATTGGTGCGTAATCTGGCCAATAACCCGAAGGACGAAAATTTCAATAAAGCATTGGAAAATGCCACCGTCCGGAGCAAAAACAGCCAAAATGGATACGTCAGCCTCTTCGTTGAAGAGTTCAAAAAACTCAGTCCCAATACCCCTTTAGCAAGCTTCTTCGCTACGAAGGACAACACGGCCTACGTCAAACCCAATAGTACGGATGCGCAGGTGGCAAGCTTCCTCGAACGTGAGGCAACCAATGCCATCGACAACTCGTTTAAAGTGCTCCGCACCCGTATTGACAAATTCGGCGTCACTTCTCCCAACATTCAATTGCAGCAGGGAACCAACCGTATCCTCATCGAATTACCCGGCGTAACCGATGAAGACCGCGTACGCAAGCTGCTACAGGGCTCCGCAAGGCTGGAATTTTGGCAGACCTATGACAACATGGAGATATACCCCATGTTAGAGAATGTCAACAGCGCGCTGGCAGCAACATTGAAAGAAACCGAAAAGACAGGTCAAGGCACAACGGATACGGCCACGGCAGACAGCACAGATGCCGGTCTGTTGGCCACCCTCGGCGCAAACCAAGACTCTGTGAGCACCGACTCCTCAGAGAACCAATTAGCGCAACAAAACCCGCTGTTCAATATTTTGCGGCCGGCTACCGCAATGG
Source organism: Parapedobacter sp. ISTM3 (assembly GCF_016533505.1). NCBI lineage: Bacteria > Pseudomonadati > Bacteroidota > Sphingobacteriia > Sphingobacteriales > Sphingobacteriaceae > Parapedobacter > Parapedobacter sp. ISTM3. The sequence goes on from NZ_JAENGN010000006.1 coordinate 248,970, forward strand.
CGCCGAACAACCAGATTGTATTGGCTCCAGGACCCATTGTGGGGTATGCCCAGCTTCGGGATACCGCCAAAGTAAATCGCTACCTCGCGCATCCGGTCGTAAAGCAGATAATCCCCGGTAATGTACAGCTGTTATGGGGCGTAAAACCAAGCCCACGCACGCCTGAACAACTCGAGCTCTACGCAGTTAAACCCAGTGGCGCAGATGCCGGACCTATCCTGAGCGGCAATGTGATTACCGATGCCAAGGACGATTTCGATCCGCAATCGAACAGTCCCATGGTAACGATGTACATGAACAGCGAAGGTGCGCGGGAATGGCGCAGAATCACAGCCTCGGCTTCTGCTGACCCCAACAATAAACAGGCCATCGCCATTGTGTTGGACGGAGTGGTATACTCCGCTCCTACGGTTCAGGGCGAAATCCCCAATGGCATTTCGCAAATCACCGGTAATTTTACCATCGAAGACACCAAAGATTTGGCAAACGTGCTCAAAGCCGGCCGTCTACCTACAACAGCCAAAATCGTTGAAGAAGCAGTTGTCGGACCTACATTGGGTCAAGCGGCTATCGACGCCGGTATCAATTCGGCTATCATCGGGCTGCTCATCGTATTGGTATTCATGATTTTCTACTATAACCGTGGCGGATGGGTAGCAAATATCGCTGTGATATTCAACGTCTTCTTCCTCATGGGGGTTATGGCCTCGCTGAATGCCGTATTGACACTTCCCGGTATTGCCGGTATCGTATTGACATTGGGCACGGCCGTGGATGCCAACGTACTCATATACGAGCGTATCCGCGAAGAGTTAGCGCTCGGAAAATCGGTTCGACAGGCCATCGCTGATGGTTATAAGCATGCGATGCCATCGATACTCGACTCGCAAATCACCACGTTTTTGGTAGGTGTAATCCTCTTCTTCTTCGGCAGCGGGCCTATCCTGGGCTTTGCCACCACGTTGATGATCGGTATTATCACCTCGCTCTTCACGGCTATTTTCATCACCCGCATCATATTTGACTGGATGTTGAATAAAGGTTGGGACATCAAAGTATCCTATCCGTGGAGTGCCAACACGCTGACGAATGCCAACTTTGCATTCGTGCAAAACCGCAAGAAGCTATACCTTGCTTCCGGGCTGTTCATCGTTATTGGCTTTATCTTCATCTTCACCAAAGGATTCAGCTTAGGGGTGGATTTTCAAGGAGGAAGGACTTATACCGTGCGGTACGAAAACCCAATCAATCTGGAAGAGGTACGGAGCAATCTCAACCAGACCTTTGGCCTGACCACTGAGGTGAAAATTTACGGCGCGGACAACCAGGTACGCGTAACGACCACCTACCACATCGAAGACACTGATGATGCGGCGGACAAGGAAGTGCTGGCCAAGTTGAATGAAGGCCTTTCAAAAATCGACGGGAATAGCTATGAGATACTGAGTTCGCAGAAAGTAGGCCCCACGATTGCCAATGACATCAAATCGCGGGCCGTCTATGCGGGCATCTTTTCGATTATTGTCATCGCACTGTACATTCTTATCCGTTTCCGTAAATGGCAGTACAGCTTGGCTGCGGCAATTCCAACCATACATGATGCCTTGGTAATCCTCGTCCTATTCTCGATGCTCGACGGTATCGTTCCGTTTTCGTTGGATATCGACCAGCATTTCGTGGCAGCGATATTGACGGTGATCGCCTACTCGGTCAACGACACTGTGGTTGTATTTGACCGGTTACGGGAATATCTTGGTATGTCAAAGCGCAAAAATGAGGACATCAGCGAGACGGTAAACTTAGCCATCAACAAAACCCTTAGCCGTACGATTGTCACCTCACTGACCGTGATTTTTGTCATGGCTATTTTATTCATCTTCGGCGGTGAAGTCATCAGAGGTTTTTCATTTGCCATTTTGGTAGGCATTATCGTGGCCACCTATTCTTCGATATGCTTGGCTGCACCATTGATCGTGGACTTGCAGAAAAAACCAAGTACCGCTGATGCTTCCGATGCACAATCGGCACAAAACGCGACGATAAGGACCGCAAAAGTATAGACGGGTGACATTGTCCAAACTATACAACAGGCTGTCGGAATGTAACCGACAGCCTGTTTTCATTTACGGCCATTCGGTAAGAGGTGAAGTGATCTTTTTTCTCAGTGTAACGCTTTTAGTGAGTTTTCACCACGAGGGCGAATTATTTAGGCAAATAACAAGGTCTTTTGACACATTTTTTTAACTTTGTCGCGGCAAATCACTAACCAACAATAGCATTTTCGGTTACATATATGCCGATTTGGATACTTGGACCCGTGCGATGATAGACACTCCATGTAAAAAAACAAGCATACAAGCTATTACTCACGGTATTGACTTTAAATTACGCAAATTTTCAACAAACAATTAATGAAGTTACACACTAAGATTTTCATTGGGATGATATTCGGCATTGGAGCTGGATTAATTGTCAAAAATCTTGGATTGCCTCAAGAAACACTGGACAGCATCGTAAAATGGGTAGAACCGATAGGCAGGATATTCATGAACCTCATTTTCATGATGGTCATCCCGCTCATCTTATCTGCACTGATTTTAGGTATCGCCGAAATCGGCGACGTAAAAAAGCTCGGGCGCATGGGCATCAAGCTCTTGGTTTATACCATCATTGTCAGTTTCATTGCGGTATTGATTGGCGTGACCATGGTCAACCTATTCAACCCCGGGGGAACGATTTCAGCGGACACCAGGGAGTACCTGGTCAGTGAATTTGGAGCCGAAGCGGCAAAGGCCAAGGCCCAGGCCGAAGCCATTGAAGCAGACGAACGGACGGTCGGCGATATCCTGGCCCAGATTATACCGCGAAATCCATTCGACGAAATGGTCAATGCCTTTAATTCAAACCACACGGGAGGTGGTTTGCTTTCAGTGATGTTCTTCGCGTTGATTTTTGGCGTCGCCATGGCTGCTGTTGGTGAAGAAAAAACGGCCACGTTGAAACGGTTTCTGGAAGGCCTCTATGAAGTGGTTATCAAAGTCATCGGCTATGCGATGGCCTTGGCGCCCTATGGCGTAGCGGCGCTCCTTTTCAATATGGTGCTCAATGTGGGTGCGGACTTCCTGATATCCTTACTCTGGTACGTGCTTATCGTTCTGGGAGCGTTGGCCATACACCAGTTTGTCGTGTATTCGATTATCCTGAAATATTTTGCCAACCGCAATCCTGTCCAATTCATGAAAGACATCGGGGAGGTGACGCTCACGGCATTCTCCACCAGTTCAAGTAATGCCACCTTGCCTACGGCAATACGGGTAAGCGTCGAAAAGCTGAAAATTCCTAAGCCCATTGCGCACTTCGTCCTGACCATTGGAAGCACAGGCAATCAAAACGGAACAGCGCTGTTTGAAGGCATTACGGTACTTTTCCTTGCTCAGGTTTTCAATGTGGAGCTGACCCTGGGGTCGCAGATTACCGTGGTACTGCTCTGCATATTGGCCGGCGTCGGTACGGCAGGTGTTCCCGGCGGTTCATTACCGGTAATTGTCACGATTCTCGTATCCATAGGCGTACCGGGTGAGGCTATCGCACTTATTTATGGTGTCGACCGTATACTGGACATGTCGCGTACGACACTCAATGTCAATGGCGATATCACGGCTGCAGCCTACATTCAGCATGTCGAAGCGAAACATGCCCGGAAGCATCAGCAGCCCCAGTAGACCGCAGCGGACTCGTTGCTAATCATGTTTTTCAATTCGATCCGGATCGTGTAGCAGGCCAACCGACTTGGCCACCACGGCTGCCACGGTCGCGTCGCTTGTCACGTTGGTGACCGTGCGGCACATATCCAACGGTCGGTCTATCGCGAATATCAGCGCCAGACCGGCCTCGGGAATGCCGGCCTGTCCGAGCACAATGACCAGCATGACAATGCCTGCACTGGGTACCGCGGCCGTACCGATGGAAGCCAAGACAGTGGTCAGGATGATCATCAGCTGTGTCTCCAGCCCCAAGGCCTCCGGAAGCATGGCCTGTGCGATAAAGATAGCCGCCACAGCCTGATACAACGCGGTGCCGTCCATATTGATCGTAGCCCCGAGGGGCAACACAAAACTCGATACTTCGTCGTCAACCCCTAAATGATCCGTTACCCGCTCCATTGTGACCGGCAAGGTCGCAGCGCTCGAACTCGTCGAAAACGCAAGCAACTGCGCCGGTGAAATGGCGTTGAAAAATCGTCCCGGTTTCACCTTCGCAAAAACATAAAGCACCGTGGGATAAAACGCAAACATCAGCAACAACAGCCCTAAGACAACGGTCAGTCCGTAAATTCCCAACGCACCCAACGTAGAGTAATCCGGAATTTCAACAATTAATGCTGCCATCAATGCAAAAACGCCTATTGGTGAAAACAACATGACGATATCGATGACTTTTAATATCACGTCGTTAAGTCCCTTGAAAAAGTCCACTACCGGTTTTGATTTGCGTTCGTCAACCATGATAAGCCCGATACCGACCAAAATCACGAAAAAAATCACTTGCAGTAAACTGCCATATCGGTCAGCGCACCGAAAAAATTATCAGGCACAAGATCTACGATCGGTTGCAGGGGGCCTTGGTTCTTGGTTGCTTCGGCCAACTTGATTTTCTCGTCGGCCTGTCCGGCAAACCCTGCCAAGAGCCGTTCTCTTGACACCTCATTGATGAATCGTCCCGGTTTGATAAAGTTTGCCAGCAAAAGGCCCAACGACACGGCACAGGCGGTGGTAAACAAATAAAAGAGGATGGTCCGCCCCCCCAGCTTGGAAAGTTTTGAAATATCTTTCAGGTCCGCCAAGCCAACGATCAGTGAAACCGCCACCAACGGCACGGCGATCATTTTCAACATGTTGATGAATATCGTTCCGAAAGGCTTTATCCAATCGACCACCGCGTCCTGCAGCCCCATCGCCTTCATCACATACCCAAACAGCAGCCCTAAAATCATTCCAATCAATATTTTCCAATGTAAAGCCAACTCTTTCATGAAATTTCCTTAATCGTATACGGTTTTGTGGTAAACAAGTTATCTGTAGCGACCAAAAGTACTTGTTTTGATCGACTTTGAAAGGATTATCAAGAGGTTTTTACGGTAATGGCGAAAAAAACGCAGCCTGCAGAAGTTAGGATATATCAAAAAATGGCCCCGGTGAAACAGCTGGCAGACCAAAAAATTACCCCTCCGGATCGACGGTAAATTCATCAAAATTCCTTATATTTGTCACACTAATTATTATTGTGCTAATGGAGCAATACAACGCCTATTCTTTTCTTTTGGACCGCACAGCGCGGCGTGTCAAGCAGTACGCGCAATACCAATTCAATTGCCGCCAATTTGGCATCACGGTAGACCAATGGGCGATATTGAAGAATCTCAAGCGGCAGGCCGATTTATCGCAGAAGGAGCTCGCCGAGTACTGCGGCAAAGACCAGCCCACCCTTACGCGCATCGTGGATTTGCTGGTCGGTAAGAAGTTGGTTGAGCGCCGCCCCCATCCGATGGACCGAAGGAGTTTCGTCGTTCACCTCACGGCAGCCGGCGAGCAAAAAGTCGAGGCGTTGTCCAACAGTGTCAACGAAATCCGCATGCAGGCGTGGAAGAATTTAAACGAAGCGGATTTCGAACATCTAAAGCGCATATTGAACACGATATATACAAATTTGGAAATCGATAATGGAAATGCAAGCATCAAAGGCTGACAGCCAAAGCCTGAAGGCCAATAACAACATTACAACCGACATCTGCATCATTGGTGCCGGTCCGGTAGGACTATTCGCCGTATTCGAAGCCGGCCTGCTCAAAATGCGGTGCCACCTCATTGACGCATTACCCCAGATCGGCGGGCAATTGTCCGAGATCTATCCCCATAAACCGATATACGACATTCCCGGCTATCCCACTATCAATGCACAGGAGCTCATTGATAACCTCATGGAGCAGATAAAGCCCTTTCATCCGTCCTTTACGTTGGGCGAGCGTGTAGAGGCTTTGGAGCGGCAGGCCGACGGATCGTACTACGTCATAAGCAATGAACAGACGGTCATCCATGCCCAGGTGGTGGTCATTGCCGGCGGTCTGGGTTCCTTTGAGCCCCGCAAGCCTGAAATACCCCGGCTGGCCGAGTTTGAGGGCAAAGGGGTCAGTTATATGGTGAAAAATCCAGAACATTACCGCGACAAGCGGGTAGTTATTGCAGGAGGTGGAGATTCAGCGCTTGATTGGACGGTTTTTCTGAGTGATGTAGCCAAGGAGGTGACGCTGGTACACCGCAGCGACAGTTTCCGTGGAGCCCCCGATTCCGCTGAAAAAGTTTTCTCCCTCGCCGAACGCGGAAAAATAAGGTTGCTGCTACATAGCAACCTTCGCCGTGTCGACGGCAACGGCGTGCTGACCCACGTTGGCATCGTGGATAAAGAAAAGAAGGAAACCATGCTCGAAACCGACGCACTCATTCCGTTATTCGGCTTAAGTCCCAAACTGGGCCCAATAGCGCACTGGGGGTTGTCCATAGACAAATCGGCCATCGCTGTAGACACGGCAGACTACTCCACCGGCGTCGAACGCATCTATGCCATCGGCGACATCAATACGTACCCCGGCAAACTTAAGCTTATCCTTTGTGGATTCCATGAGGCGGCACTGATGGCGCAAAGTGCATTCAAATATGTGCACCCTGCCGAGAAACTAAGCTTCAAGTATACCACCGTCAACGGTGTAAACGCTTTTTGATTGACAACGAAATGGAAGAAACAATTCGTATCACGGTAGAAGACCAGCACGGGGAGGTCCGGCAACTGGAAATTCCCGATGGCATCAATTTAAGCTTGATGGAAGTCCTTAAGGCTTCTGAGTACCCTATTCTGGCTACCTGCGGGGGAATGGCGCTTTGTGCCACCTGCCATGTCCAGGTGTTAGCAGGCCAGGAAAAACTCGAACCGCGCACAGAAGCCGAGTTAGACATGCTGGATACCTTGCCCGATGCCGACGACCATAGCCGGCTGTCGTGCCAGATTCGGCTGACCGCATCGTTGGATGGACTAAAAATACGTGTATCCGGAAACAATTAACGTTGCCATCCGTTCAATAGTAATAGATGAGTTTTCTTAACAAACACATACATGAAAACGCAACATACCGATAGTAAATTCCCGCGGGTTGTCATCATAGGTGGTGGGTTCGGTGGAATCGAAGTAGCCAAAAAACTTAAGAATAAGGAAGTCGAAGTCCTGCTCTTGGACCGGAACAACCACCATACCTTCCAGCCGCTGCTGTATCAAGTGGCGACGGGTACCCTGGATGCGCCGTCCATCGCTTTTCCACTGCGCAAGATGTTCAGAAAACAGGAAAACTTTACCTTCCGGATTGCAGATGTACAAAGCATCGACGGTGAACGGAAGTTGCTGAACACCGACATCGGTCCCATCGCCTACGATTACCTGGTCATTGCCACAGGGGCCACGACCAATTTCTTTGGCAACAAGGATTTGGAATATTATGCAATGCCGATGAAAAGCGTGCGGGAGGCAGTCAATATCCGGAGTTTTTTGCTCCAGAATATTGAGGAGTCGCTCCTGAAAACCAACCCCGCAGAACGGGCTCCTTTCCTCAACTTCGTCGTCGTAGGGGGCGGACCCACCGGTGTCGAACTCTCCGGAGCCATTGCCGAAATCCGCAACCATATTCTTTCAAAAGACTACCCCGAGCTCAAAAAGGAAGACATGAATGTCTACCTCGTTGAGGGATTATCCAAAATACTGGCCAACTTATCTCCCCAGGCATCCGAAAAAGCCGAGTTGTACCTCAAAGAACTCGGCGTAAAGGTCTTGCTGAATGTCCAAGTAACCGGGTACGACGGCGAGGTCATTACGTTTGCCGACGGCAAACGTATACAAACCAAGACCGTACTTTGGTCTGCGGGCGTCATGGGACAGTTCCCGGCTGGCATCAGTCAAGATCTTGTCGTACGCGGAAATCGCATCCGCGTTGATGAGGAATGCCGGGTTATCGGCATGAATGATGTATTTGCCATCGGCGACGTGGCGGCGATGATTACCGATGAGCTGCCCCGCGGCCATCCCGGCGTGGCGCCCGTAGCGCAGCAACAAGGGCGGTTTGTTGCCAAAAACATCGTGCGGTTGCTGAACAATCAGCCCACTGAAAAATTCAAGTATTTTGATAAAGGCTCGATGGCTACAATCGGCCGGAATAAAGCGGTCGTCGATATCGGGAAAATCCGGTTCCAGGGTTTTTTCGCGTGGTGGATATGGATGTTTGTCCACCTCATGTCGCTCGTAGGATTCCGCAACCGGGTAGTGACCTTCATCAACTGGGCAATTAACTACCTCACGTTTAACGCTGGCATACGGCTTATCATCCATAAATACCGGCGCCCGCCAAAACCTGTGGCGGAGGTCAAGGAAGTGAACGAGGCACACCGTTAGTTTTTCCATGAAAAACGTTGTTGTCTTTGCGAGAAATCGTTAATTTGCCCCGATGGACAACAAGACTATCGCAAAGACCATTAGGCGGTACGCACAGCTTATGGAGCTCCATGGGGAAAACCCTTTCCGAACCAAAGCCATTGCCGCTGCCGCTTTCAAGCTTGATAAACTGCCTTTCGTGATCTCCCCCCAGACCATTGAACGCCTTGGCGAAGTTCCCGGCATCGGTCAGCGCACGGCCCAGAAAATTGAGTCGCTGCTCAATACAGGTACATTTCCCGAGCTGGACAGCCTGCTTGCCGCGACACCGGCCGGGGTCCTGGAACTGCTGGACATCAAAGGGCTTGGGCCCAAGAAAATCCAGATCATTTGGCAGGTGCTGGGCATCGAAAACACCGGCGAATTGTACTATGCGTGCAACGAGAACCGCCTGGCAGAAGCTAAGGGTTTCGGCTTGAAAACGCAGGAGGAAATCAAGCGGGCGATCGAGTTTTCCATTGCCAATCAGGGATGGTTTCTGTATGCCCATGTTGAAAAGCTCGCCGACGATATCATTACGCTGTTGCACGATTTATTACCCAACGGCCGGAAAATAGCTTATACAGGTGATTTCCGGCGGAAATGCGAAGTGGTCAAAACCGTGGACATCATCGTGGAAGCCTCCATGACGGAGTTGGTCGAAGCTGTCACGAAGGTGGCTGCGCTGGCCATCCACCCCCCGGAAAACGCTTCGCTTCTTGAAGCCAAAAACGACATCGGCGTCACGTTCCGCTTCATCCCTGCCGATCCCTCCTCATTTTATCGCCAATTGCTCATTACCACAGGGTCCGACGGCCACTTGCAACAATTGGATGAGCGCTTGGTGGAAGCGCAGTTGCCCGAATTTGATTCCGAAGAAGCCATCTATCGCTCCATCGGCCTGCAATACATCGAGCCGGAGCTCCGTGAGGGCACTAATGAAGTCGCGCTGGCCCGTGCAAACGCTATTCCCCGGCTCATTTCTTATGCGGACCTCCGGGGGACGCTGCACAACCACAGCACGTACAGCGATGGCGTCAATACACTGGAAGAGATGGCGCTATATTGCCGCGACGAGCTACGGCTTGAATACCTCGGCATATGTGATCACTCCAAGACCGCCGTCTATGCCAAAGGACTGACGATTGACCGCGTGCAGGAGCAATGGGCAGAAATCGATGCGCTCAATGCACTTCTCGCCCCATTCCATATTTTTAAAGGTATTGAGTCGGATATCCTTGGGGATGGTTCATTGGATTACCCGGATGAGATCCTTGCAGGCTTTGACTTCGTGGTTGCCTCGGTCCACTCCAATCTCCACATGGATGTCCAAAAGGCCACCACCCGGCTGATCCGTGCCATCGAAAACCCGTATACAACCATCCTGGGGCACCCCACAGGTCGCCTCTTGCTCAGCCGATCGGGCTATCCCATTGACTACAAACGCGTCATCGACGCCTGTGCAGCCAACGGGGTCGTCATCGAAATCAACGCCAATCCATTGCGGCTGGACCTCGATTGGCGCTGGCACCGGTATGCGGTCGAACAAGGCGCACTGTTGGCTATCAATCCAGATGCCCATCGAAATAGCGGCTTTTCAGATATGCAGTATGGCGTATACATGGCACGCAAAGGAGGGTTAGTTGCCGGCAATTGCCTGAATACATTTTCTTTATCCGAAATTACGCGGTATTTTGAGCGACGGAAATAAATCTTTTATTAGTTTTGACCATCACATGTTCAGCAAACAAACCTATATCGCACGCAGAGCGACCCTGTCGAAACAGGTTTCGGGAGGAATCATCTTGCTTCTGGGCAACGGCGAAAGCCCCATCAATTTTAAGGATAATGCCTATCCGTTCCGGCAGGATAGCACATTTCTCTATTACCTCGGTATTCAATCGCCGCGTCTGACCGCGATCATCGATGTCGACGGCGACCGGACAACGCTCTTCGGCGACGAGTTGAGTATGGATGACATCATCTGGATGGGCAGGCAGGAAACGTTGCAGGAAAAAGCCGAAAAAGCGGGCATCAGCGATGTCTTGCCGCTCAGCACTTTGCCGCAGGTCATCCAAAAAGCGCAACAGGGGCGCCGCCCTATCCATTTCCTTCCGCCCTACCGGGCCGAAAACCACTTGGCATTATCCCGCCTTCTGGCGATACCGGATCCGGATGTCCTGCAGGCGGCCTCCGTGGAACTCATCCGTGCCGTGGTTGCGCAGCGCTCCGTCAAATCAGCGGATGAAATTGGCGAAATCGAGAAAGCGGTAGACATCAGCGTGGCCATGCACCTGGCCGCCATGGCGGTGGCCCGGCCAGGTATGTCCGAGAACGAACTGGCGGCCAGCGTACAATACACGGCACAAAAGGCCGGTGGCAGCCTGGCCTACCCCACCATCCTCACCGTTCGTGGCGAGATATTGCACAATCATTACCACGGCAATATCCTGGCCGAAGGGCAGTTGGTGCTCAACGATTCGGGCGCTGAGACGGCCATGGGGTACGCCGGTGACCTCACACGTACGTTTCCGGCCGGAAAACAATTCACGGCCGTACAAAAAGAAGCCTACGAGGTGGTGCTCCAAGCACTGCAAACCGCTACCGACGCCCTCAAACCCGGCGTCCGGTACCTTGATATCCACTTCCTGTCATGCCGGACGCTTGTCGAAGGACTGAAAGCACTGGGACTGATGCACGGCGATACCGAAGAGGCCGTCGCTGCCGGAGCGCACACGCTGTTTTTCCAGTGCGGCACGGGCCACATGCTGGGGCTTGACGTGCACGATATGGAAGACCTCGGCGAACAGCACGTGGGTTACACGGCTACACTCCTCAAAGACACCACGACGTTCGGGCTGAAATCCCTGCGGCTTGGCAAGGCATTGCAAGCCGGTTACGTGCTGACGGTGGAACCGGGACTTTATTTTATTCCCGAATTGATCGATCAGTGGAAGGCGGCAAACCGATTTCCGCAGTTCATACATTACCAGAATGTGGAAGCGTTCAGACGGTTCGGCGGCATCCGTATTGAGGATAATGTGGTCATTACTGAAACCGGATACCGGATATTGGGAAAACCCCTCGCTAAAACCATCCCGGAGATTGAAGCCATCCGGGGCGGGGCTTTTTGAGGGCGCCCGGAACAATGCAAGTTAAGACAGCTATGATGAATAACTCAAGAAAGACGATCATACGTGTATGGTATACCGCGTTCGCACTCGCGTTATGCATATACCAGGTTGCCAATGCCCAGTTCGGGCAGCAGATACAATGGTCTGCCGATGGCAACGGAATAATTCGGCTTGAGCAGGGCGAAATTATCGAAGAAGCCGTGGTTAATCCCCGGCAACAGGTCATCCTGGCCTCAAGAGCCGACCTCACTCCGGTGGATAGCGCCGCCCCCCTTGCCGTAAGGCGCTTTGCGTTTTCGTTGGATAGAAGCCATATCCTCATCAACACCAATACCAAACGCGTATGGCGCTACGATACCCGTGGCGATTATTGGGTATTCAACCGGCAGGATAAAACGCTCAGGCAATTGGGCAGAAGTTTGCCGCGCTCGTCCCTGATGTACGCCAAATTTTCGCCCGATGGCAAGCAGGTGGCCTACGTGAGCGGCCACAACCTTTATGTAGAAAACGTCAGCGGCAGCACCATCACGCCCTTGACGCAGGATGGCACCGACCGCATCATTCACGGCACTTTTGACTGGGCGTATGAAGAGGAGTTCGGCTGCCGCGATGGCTTCCGCTGGTCGCCGGACGGCAAAAAAATCGCCTTTTGGACCATCGATGCCCGCACCATCCGCAATTTCCTGATGATCAACAACACCGACTCCGCGTATTCCTACACCATTCCCGTGGAATACCCCAAGGTTGGCGAAGCGCCAAGCGGCGCCGCCATCGCAGTGGTTGATGTAGCCAGCGGCCGCACCGTGAAGATGGACATTCCCGGCGACCCGGTGCAACATTACCTGCCCCGCATGGAGTGGGCGGCCAACAGCGATGAACTTATCATTCAGCAACTCAACCGCAAGCAGCAGGAAAGCAACCTTTACCTCGCCGATGCCGCAAATGGCCGGTGTACGCGGATTTACCAGGAATCGGACGAAGCCTGGATAGACGTCAAAGGGCGGTGGAACAACGACGATCCTTCGGGATGGGAATGGATAGCAGACGGGAAAGCGTTTATCTGGGTGAGTGAGAAAGACGGTTGGCGTCACCTCTACCGTATCGATCGGCAAGGCCGTGAACAACTCATCACCCCGGGCGATTACGATGTGATCGCCATTACCCGGATTGACGAAGCGAATGGCTATATCTATTTTTCAGCATCGCCCGGAAACGCCACGCAACAATACCTGTACCGCGTAAAGCTTGCCGGTGGACCTCCCGATCGGATTACTCCGGAAGGTCAGGACGGCACGCACCACTACACCATCTCCCCCAACGGCAAACTTGCGCTGCATCAATACAGCAGCCATGCCGCCATTAGCCGCGGTCATGTGATCAGCCTGCCAGACCACAGAACACTGGCCGAAGGACACTATCATGAACTCCCCCCGGATGAGCGGAGAGCCGAATTTTTTTCAGTGACCACGGCAGATGGCGTTGAAATGGATGGCTGGATGGTCAAGCCCAAGGCCTTCGATCCCACCAAAAAATACCCGGTGGTCTTTTACGTCTATGGCGAACCTGCAGGGCAGACCGTTTCAGACACCTATGGGGTTGGCACCAACCGGCTTTACAAAGGCGATATGGCGGCCGATGGCTACCTTTACATCTCGGTAGAAAACCGGGGTACACCAGCACCCAAGGGGCGTGCATGGCGCAAGGCCATCTATAAAAACATCGGTATCCTGAATATCCGTGATCAGGCCATGGCCGCTAAGGAAATCCTAAAATGGCCCTTCGTCGATTCCTCCAGGGTAGCGGTATGGGGATGGAGTGGCGGCGGTTCGTCTACGCTCAACCTGCTTTTTCAACACCCCGAAATTTACCAGACCGGCATCGCCGTGGCGGCAGTCGGCAACCAGCTGATGTATGACAACATTTACCAGGAACGTTACATGGGCGTTCCCCAGGAGGACCCTGCGCCCTTCGTCCAAGGATCGCCGGTGACCCACGCGCGGAATCTCCGTGGTCAGCTACTGTATATCCACGGCACGGGCGACGACAATGTCCATTACCAAAATGCAGAACTGCTCCTCAATGAGCTCATTAAGCACAACAAGCAGTTTTCATTCATGCCCTACCCCAACCGCAGCCACGCCATCAACGAGGGGGAGGGAACCACCGAGCACCTCTCCACGCTATATACCAATTTTCTGAAACAGCATTGCCCGCCCGGCGGACGGTAAAAATATCGACGATATGAAGCCATCACTTATCCTTGTTTGCTTGCTATGCGTAACCGTAACGGCCGCCGCGCAACTGTTTGTGCCGGCCAATCAGTTGTTTGGACGAGCCGACTCCTTGCGTGGTCAGCTCACGCCTTTGCGTACTTGCTATGACATCAGCTACTACCACCTCGATGTCAAAGTTGATCCCGATGCGCGTCATATCAGTGGGTCCAACTTGTTCCGCTTCACCGCCGTGGAAGACTTCTCCCGGCTGCAGTTTGACCTGTTCGACAACTTACGCATCGACAGCGTGATGTACAATGGCCAGGAGCTCCCCTTCAAGCGGGAGTACAACGCCGTCTTTATTGACTTCCCCGCTGCCGTAGCCAAAGGGCGGATCGACTCGTTCGTCGTACACTATTCAGGCCATCCCGTACAGGCCAAACGCGCACCCTGGGATGGTGGCTTTGACTTCAAGAAAGACAGCAACGGCAAACATTGGATAGCGACGGCCTGCCAAGGGTTGGGAGCAAGCGTATGGTGGCCCAATAAAGACCACCAGTCCGACGAGGTAGACAGCATGCTCATCAGCATCAGCGTGCCCCAGGGGCTCACGAACGTTTCAAACGGCCGGTTCCGAGGCCGGGAAGACCTCGGCGATGGTTATACCCGCTTCAATTGGTTTGTAAGCAACCCCATCAATAATTATAACGTAGCGGTCAATATCGGGGATTACGTGCATTTCGCCGATACCTTCCATGGCGAAAACGGCGTGCTCGATCTTGACTATTGGGTACTTCGCGAAAACGAAGCGAAAGCCAAGCCACACTTCCGCGCCAATGTGAAGCCCATGCTTCGCGCCTTCGAGCACTGGTTCGGTCCTTACCCGTTTTATGAAGATGGGTACAAGCTGGTTGAGACCGCCCACCTGGGCATGGAACATCAAAGTGCGGTTGCCTATGGCAACAAATACCAAAACGGTTACCTCGGCCGCGACGGTTCCGGCACCGGTTGGGGCAATAAATGGGATTTCATCATCATCCACGAATCCGGTCATGAATGGTTCGGCAACAACATCACTGCAAGCGATATCGCCGATATGTGGATACACGAGAGCTTTACGAACTATTCCGAATCGCTCTATATCGACTATCATTTTGGCAAACGGGCCGGTCAGGAATACGTCCATGGCAATCGCCGGGGTATCCAGAACCTCGCTCCCATTATTGGCACCTATCATGTCAACCATGAAGGATCGGGCGATATGTACAACAAGGGAGGCGTACTACACAACATGGTGCGTACCATCATCGATGACGACGAAAAGTGGCGACAGATTCTCCGTGGACTCAACAAGCAGTTTTATCACCGTACGGTGGATTACGGTGACATCGTGGATTACATCAGCAAACATGCCGGCAGGGACCTATCCAGCGTCTATGCCCAATATGTACGCCATGCCAATATTCCGACGTTGGAATTTTATTTCAATCCGGACGGCAAGGTGTTCTGCCGTTGGATTGCCGATGAACCAGCGTTCAATATGCCCATACGAATACGTACCAAAGGGAGCAAGTACCAGTTTATCCAACCCACGAGGCAGCTCACACCGGTCAGCATCCCGGGACTTACGCGCAGCAACCTGGAAGTCGACACCTTCAACTTCTATGTTGGCGTACTGGTCAACGAGTAAAAATCAGCGCGTGGTCAGCACCGCCTTGTAGCTGTCAAGCGCACTCACGCGGTTGATAAATGCACAGAACGCTGCATATCGATCGGGCGGAAAAGTCCCCTCATTAAGGGTAAACCTCCGGTAATAAACAATCGTGTCTCCTTCTTGCCTGACGGTGGCGTGATAGTATCCGAACGGGCTGTCAATTTCTTCATCGAGTGGCGTAGCCGCCAACCGGTAGCCGGCAGGCAGGGTGAACGTAATCTGATCTTCATCGGTATATCCACGGTTGATATAAACCGGCAGCGCCCGATTCTTGACGGCCGGAATGGTCCTGCCCCGGTTAAACATGTTGGTAATCAGAAAGACCTGCCCGCCATTTTCAGGCGCATAGCGATCCAGTGCCACACGAAAAGTTTCCACCAGAGCAGGTGTCTCCCCATCCCCTTTCTGATAGGCGATCTGGCTGAACCTGATTTGGTCGATGTCATAAGCCTGCTTCAGCAACTTCGTTTGCTCCGTCCCGGTACTTTCAGCCAGCTCGAGGTGGTTGTCATACTGCCCCCCGGCAAAAACCGTTTCGACCTTGCCCGCAATATTCCCCTGCGCATCCAATTCCAGTTTGGCCTGCCGCTGCTGGGTACTCATGGCCGCGCCGTAGCGCGGTGTACGCAACAAACGCCCGCCTTCAGGCGTACAAGCCCACACCACGCGGTCATCGGTAAAAGAACCCAGGAAACCAAAAGGGGCGCGTTGGCTGGTGCATTCCAGCCAGGTCGTATCCTGTTCAAAAGGCAGGCATAAAATGACATGGTTTCCTTGCATACCCGCAAAGTCCGCCTGAAGATCACGTTTGGCATCGCCCGCCTGCACCACGCAATAGTAAGACGGGATGCCCGCCACGTTCAATAATGCCTGCATGTAATTCACCAGGCCCTTGCAATCGCCGTACCCAAGCCTATCTACCTCGCTGGCCGACATGGGCTTAAAACCGCCGATGCCGATTTGCACGCTTACATACCGTGTTTTGCGTTGCAGGTAATCATACAGTACCTTCGCCTTCTCCCGGTCGGATGTCAAGCCACCGACCAACTGTTTCACCTCCTGTACCGTGCGTTCAGGAAGCGCCAGGCCATCGGCCAACAACGCGTCATAAACCCAGCGGCCCAAATCGTGCCAATTGGTATAGCGTCCGTTACGTTTGTAGTAGCTGAAGTCGACCGGAGCAATCTTCACCACCGTCTGGTAGGTTTCAGGGACCGGGCTATAAGGTTCGTATCGCTGCGCCGGGATATCGGCCACCTCCCATGTCATGGCCTTCCGCCCCTCAGCGCTGCTCAACGCCGGTTCGCCCCGGTAGTTCGCCGCGCTGATGCGCACCTCATCCGACGGCCCGCACACAAACGTATACCGGCTGTGCTCAACGGCGACGTCCCGGTACGCATCAGGCCGCCAGGCCGGGATGATCAGGTTTTGCTTAAGCTCCAGTTCATAGGTATATTCGACGGTGTACGGATAGGAAGTCATTGCCGGCAGAAAATGCTTCACCCGATTATCCTCGTACAGCGAAAAACTGCTTACCGCACTTTCATCCTTCAGATCACGCTGCGTAAATTTACCTACCTGTAAGCCATCCCCGCTGAATACCCTGCCGGACACACGCCTGATGGCCACGTTTTTGTCGTAATAGATGACCAACCTGGCCCTATCCTCACCCGCACGGTTGAATACCGTTACCGCCTGCATCACCAGATAGCGCACCTTCGTGGGAGCCTGCATGTCAACCACGATGGACTCTTGCCGCACTACCGCATCGGCCCTGCTTTTCAGCGCAGCCGGAATGTCAGCGACCGCATATGCCTGCTGCGCGCGACCATCCTTCATGGCCATTAGTAAAGCCACTAACATCACCGCTGTTCTCATCTTTCCTCCACTTTACGCAGCACGACATCGATCTTTTCCTGCTGAATGATGCGACTAAAGAACTCCTTCAGCGCAAAATAACTTTCCGGCGGATAAATGGCGGCATTGAGCGCCAATAGCTGTGAAAACGAAAACGTATCGCCGAGCTGTTGCGTCTGTGTCATGTACCTACCCCCCTGATCGGCAAGCCCGAGGCTATAATCGTCGGGTTTTGCCGAGATCTCATAATTTCCAGGTAGTTTGATGGTGATGATCACCCGTTCCTCCCGCGCCGCTCCTAAGTCAACCGGATAGGTCCGTTCATCCAGGTTGAACGGGTTTTTACCAATCCGGTTGATGAAGAAGGGGTTGAAAACCACTTCCTGCGCCAATGTACCGTCCTGCAATTTCACTTCCACGTCATAGCTTTCTACCAAGGGCTTTTCCGTATCTTCCAGTCCCTGGATTTCACCGGCGATGATGCTGAAGCCGGCATTTGTTTCGTCGACATGTTCGATATATTCGTCCATGGTGTTGTAATTGGCGAGCGCCTGCCGCTTGCGATGCGCGGCATAGCCACTGCTGTGCGTCACCAGCTTACCTTTTAGCATGCCATCGGTATCCAAGGTTGCGTGGAATGCATATTGCATCGTCGATTTTTGGGACGATGTCGGCGTTATCCAGTAGGAAGGCTTTTTGAGGTTGATGACGCGGGCCTTTCCATTGATGCACCGTAAGGGTAGCAACCCAAAAGGCAGCAGCGGGTCGGATGCATCCAGCAAGTAATACCTGTCATCAACATTCACCTTGGCCACCACGTAATTGAAGTCACTCAATACGGGATGCACATCGTTGACCACGCCGTTGTCGCGCGTCGAAAGTATCACAGCTTCAGCATCCAAGCCTGCCGCGCTCAGTCCGGCGATCAAGGCGAGGTTGATATCGCCTATGTTGCCTGAGCGACGTTCCAGCGCTTGCTTGATGTTATTTTCACTGTATTTCCCCAGGTAACGGTTCCACTTGATATGGCGCTGCACGTAGCGGTATACGGCTTTCGCTTTGGCCAGATCATCTGCCGCACCTTCCAGTATATCAGCCAGCATCGGTTTAAACACATTGTCGCGCTTCATTTGGCCACCGAAGTCATGATGGGTCACCAACTCGCGATCGACATCCCGCCAGTCTTTGGTGATCTTAATATTCGATCCGTTGAGTCGATAAATATCCGACAATTCAAAATAAATAGCTGACTTGAAATTACTTGCAGCCGTCATGTAATCTTCCGATACAAAAGCAGGGATGTTGCGCATGCCATAGATCATGCGCGAGCAATCCACATCCCGGCCTGCAATCCGGAAACCGCCCCTGTCGAGTTTAGCATCCTGCGTAGTCAGCGGATAAGGCCCCCGTAAAACGACATTGTACGTGTACATACCGGGAATAGTCGCTTCAAATGTGCTGTTGATTTTCGGAATATCCTCCTGAAAATACCATGTTTTAAAATTAAAAATATGCGGAGAAATCAACCGGTAACTGTATTCGACGATGCTTCCATCCCGTAAATCCGGAAACGTAAATTTGGTGTGCGTCAAGTATTTGCTGACTTCCTCCTTAAAGACCTGCCGCTGATCCAACGGTACGGACACGATACGTCCGTCCACGACATTGATGGTGGTTGCTTTAAGGTCGGTGATTACGTCCGCCCGGTCGCCACTGTCATCTTTATACGTTGGCAACACAATATTTGCATGCGCATAGCCGTCTCTATTAAAGACCTTAATGCGTACGTGATAATCCACGAACAGTTCGGTGATACCTTTGGTATCGTTATACACCATGAAGGCTTTACCGAATTCGTTCAGCACTGCCGCATTGGAGAAGCTATCCAGGTCGTTTTTCGCGAGCCGGATATCTTCAGGGGTAAGGGAGCCAAAAGCAAAGTCCTGGGCGAGCACGCAAGGCGGCAGAAGGATAAAACAGGCTAAGGTCAAATAGGTTTTTATCATCCCTGAAATAAATTAGTTAAGGCTGCAATATAAATCACTTATTGCTGGCTAAAGTTATCAGTTTTTTTGGTAGGTTTGCACATTATTTAAAATTCTCATAAAATTCACCGAATGGGGTTGTTTAACTGGTTTACACAAGAAGTTGCTATAGATTTAGGTACTGCCAATACACTCATTATCCATAATGACAAGGTAGTTGTAGATGAGCCCTCAATTGTTGCCTTTGATCGGACTACCAATAAAGTCATCGCCATCGGCCGGCAGGCCATGCAGATGGAAGGCAAGACACATGACAATATCCGCACTGTGCGGCCTTTAAAAGACGGCGTCATTGCCGACTTCAATGCCGCCGAACACATGATTCGCGGGATGATTAAAATGGTCAACAATGGCAAAGGTTGGTTTTTCCCTTCGCTCCGTATGGTCATCTGCATCCCGTCGGGCATTACCGAAGTGGAAAAACGCGCGGTGCGTGATTCCGCGGAGATAGCCGGTGCCAAGGAAGTCTACCTGGTACATGAGCCGATGGCTGCCGCGGTGGGAATTGGCATCGACGTGGAGGAACCCATGGGCAACATGGTCATTGACATCGGCGGCGGCACCACAGAGATTGCGGTTATTGCCCTATCCGGCATCGTATGCGACCAGTCCATCCGGGTAGCGGGTGATAACTTTGATTCCGACATCGTGCAGTACATCCGCCGGCAGCACAACATCATGATAGGCGATCGCACGGCAGAAAAAATAAAAATCGAAGTCGGCTCAGCCTTGCCGGAGCTGCAAGATCCACCGGATGACTTTGCCGTGCAAGGGCGGGATTTGATGACCGGCGTACCCAAACAGATCACCGTATCGTATACTGAAATTGCCCATTGTTTGGATAAGTCCATTTCCAAAATCGAGGAGGCGATTTTAAAGGCGCTGGAAATCACGCCGCCGGAATTATCGGCAGACATCTACCAAACAGGCATATACTTGACAGGCGGCGGCGCATTATTGCGCGGTTTGGATAAACGTATCCAAGCCAAGACCAAGCTACCGGTGCACGTGGCGGAAGATCCGTTACGCGCCGTGGTACGTGGTACAGGTATCGCGCTGAAAAACATTGGCACGTTCAAGTTTTTGATGCAGTAGTCAGCTTTAATTCAGTGCTGTGCGCCATAAACGATAAGCCGCAAACAAACGATAACCATAAGCTATAAGCAGGAAGTTATAGGCTATAAGTAGCATAAGCAGCAAGCGTAACGCCCAAAGCTTATCGCGTAAAGCAACACGAGGCATGAAGAACCTTTGGCTAATTCTTACCAAGTATAATGCATTTTTTTTATTCATTATATTTTTTGGATTGGCCTTTTATTTGGCCGTGCAAAACAACACCTTTCAGCGTGCCTCAGTTGTCAATTCATCAAACCACCTTGTGGGCGCGGCTTACGAAAAAATCAATGCCTGGAAAAGCTACCTTCATTTAAGTGAGGAAAATGCGTTATTAGCCGAAGAAAACGCAGCACTAAGGGAGCAATTGCAGCACTACACGATGCCTGACACCGTGGTGCAGGGCGTAGTCAACGATACGGTACGGGACGTGCAATACCAGTACATCGTTGCCAAGGTGACCAATAACAGCATTCATCAGCAAAACAATTACATTACGCTGGATAAGGGACGGAGGCATGGCATTGAAAAAGGAATGGGCGTTATTTCCAGCAGCGGCATTGTCGGCATCGTCCTCCATGTATCCGAACACTTTGCTACCGTGCAGTCGCTCCTGCACAGCGAAACCCGCATCAGTGCAGCGTTAGAAGACAGTCAAGCGTTCGGATCGCTGGTATGGGGAGACAGTTACGACGCCCGCTTCGGCACGCTCAAGGATATTCCCAATCACGTCAAGGTACGCAACGGCGAACTGGTCTACACCTCGGGGTTCTCACTCTTCCCCCCCGGCATCTTGGCCGGCAAAGTCATCGAATCGGGAATTACCGGCGGAGACAGTTTCCTTGACATCAAAATCGAACTAAGCACGCAATTCCACAACCTGCAGCAGGTATATGTCGTGAAAGACGTGTTGGCCAAGGAAAAAGCAACGTTAGAATCCCAAAACGACGACAATGGCTAAAGTTCTTTTATACAATATCATTCGTTTTGGTGCACTGCTGATCATGCAGGTATTCCTGTTCAAAAATATCGGCTATTACAACCTGGCTACCCCATTTCCCTATGTCCTATTCCTGCTGTTGCTTCCCGTGGGAATCCCCAATTTTGTCTTATACTGCCTGGCATTCATGACCGGGGTCACCGTGGATGCGTTTTATGATACCTTGGGTGTCCATGCTGCTGCTTGCGTAGCGCTTGCCTGGAGCCGCATCGTTTTTGTCCGTATCACTATCCAGACCGACCATTACGAAAATTACATGACTCCGCTGTGGGGCACCGTACCGTTCCAATGGTATTTCCTATACGTATTGGTACTCACCCTATTCCATCACGTGATATTGTTTTCGCTGGAAGCCTTCACTTTCCATCAATTCCATTACACACTTATCCGTATCTTATTAAGTTGTATCTTTACCGTCATTATCATTTTGTTGTTCAGTCTACTGTTTTACCGAAAAAAGCAGCGTTAGGGCTGCCTATACGCTTCTATCATACGTAAAATGAACGGTCTTTTTGAAAGAAAATACATCATTCAGGGCATTTTCATTGCTGTAGCGGCCATTATAGCCGCCCGCCTGTCTTATCTTCAATTGATCGACAAGTCGTATCTGCTTTCTGCCAACAACAACGTGTTGCGCAAGATGGTCATTTACCCGGCACGGGGCGTTATTCTCGATCGCAACGGCCAGGTGTTGGTCCAGAACGAACCCGTTTATGACCTGCTGGTGACACCACGGGAAGTCAAAGAACTGGACACCGCACTGCTGTGCGAGCTGGTGGGTATCGATAAAGAAGGCTTTGAACGGCGGATGGCCACCGCAAGAGCCTATTCGCCTTACAAAGCTTCGCAGTTTGAAAAACAACTTCCGGCCACCGCCTATGCCAAGCTACAGGAGCACCTGTACAAATTCAGAGGCTTTTACATTCAAAACCGTACGGTGCGCAGCTATCCCGACAGTATCGCAGCCCAATTTCTGGGCTACATCCAGGAGGTCAATGAACGCGACATCGAGCGGTCAAACGGCTTCTACCGGCCCGGCGACTATATTGGGGCCAGCGGTGTCGAGAGCGCTTACGAAGAGTTGCTACGTGGCCAGCGGGGTGTCAAGAATGTGATGGTCGATGCCTTCAACAGGCCCCAGGGATCCTTTGCCGAAGGCCGGTATGATACGTTGGCCGTAGCCGGCGACGGGCTGATTTCTTCCCTGGATAAAGATCTGCAAATCCTTGCCGAAAAGCTGATGCGCAACAAGATTGGCAGCGTTGTGGCCATCGAGCCAGCCACCGGCGAGATACTCACGTTTGTGAGCAGCCCCAGCTACGACCCCAACATGATGGTGGGCCGGGAGCGCGGCAACAACTATGCAAAACTGCTGCATGATCCGTACAAACCCATGTTTATACGGCCCATGCAGGCGCAATATCCGCCGGGATCGGTATTTAAGGTGGTGAGTGCACTTACCGCCCAGCAAGCGGGCATGATTGACGAGCACACCATATTCAACTGCCCGGGCGGGTACCGCTATGGGAGTGGGCGCGTCATGCGCTGCATGCACGTCGACGGCCCTACGCAGCTCATCAGATCCATCCAGCATTCCTGCAATACCTACTACGGTTACACCTACGCGCGAATGATCGATCAGCGAGGTATGCCATCGGCGCAAGCATACGGCCTTTGGCGCGACGCCGTCATGAAATTTGGCATCGGGCAACCATTGGGCATCGACCTACCCGGCGAAAAAGCCGGTTTGTTACCCAGCGCCGATTTTTACACCAAGCGGTATGGCAATGCAAAATGGGGTTCCAGCTACAACATCTCGCTATCTATCGGCCAGGGCGAAATGGGCATCACCCCCTTGCAGATGGCCAATGTCATGGCGATCGTAGCAAACAGGGGGTTTTACTACCGGCCACACCTGATTAAAGCCATCGGTGACAAAAAAATTGTCAAGCCCGAGTTTACCGAAAAAATATCCGCGGGAGTCGACGCGAAATATTATGAGCCGGTCATTGAAGGCATGAGCCGGGTGGTCAATCTGCCGGGTGGCACCGGATATTCGGTCCGGATTGCCGATATCGAGATGTGCGGAAAGACCGGTACGGCGCAAAATCCGCATGGGCAGGACCACGCTGTATTTTTCGCCTTCGCCCCCCGGGAAAACCCCAAAATCGCCATTGCCGTGGTCGTTGAAAATGCCGGCTTCGGCGGTACATGGGCAGGCCCTATCGCCAGCATGCTGATTGAGAAGTACCTGAAAGACACCATTACCCTTCCACAATATATCCAAGACCGGATATATAAAGCCGATCTGCTGCCTAAGCCCAAGACGGCAAAACCTCAGGAAGTGGTCAAATCGCCGCCCGCTAAGCCTTCCCAGCCAAGCAAATCACCAGAAGAAGAAGAAGAAGAAGTTTTATTTGTCCACCACAGCGCTTTAGCAAGAAGATATGACTAACCCCCATCGGCATAAGCTATTCGGCGGCGAAGTAGATTGGTTTACGATCATACTGTGGCTGCTGCTGTGTATCATTGGCTGGTTTAATATCCATGCCGCCGTTTTTGATCCGGATAACCCAGAGTTATTCAACATGAATACCAACTATGGCAAACAGTCCATCTACATCTTTTCGGCCATGGTTTTAGCCGTTACGATACTCATTGTCGATGCCAAATTTTACAGTTCCGTTTCGCCTATCCTCTACGTCATTACCATCCTGCTGCTTATTGCCGTACTCATCATCGGGCGCAATGTAGGCGGCAATCAAGCGTGGATTCCCATCGGCAGTTTCCGGCTGCAGCCGTCGGAGTTCGCCAAGTTGGCCACTTGTTTGCTACTGGGCAGGTACCTCAGCACCCAAAGCACGAAAAACCCCAACCTCGGCACCCTACTTACCGGCGCATCGATTGTATTGCTGCCCGTTATGCTGGTATTACTCCAGCCTGACACCGGATCAGCGTTAGCGTTTTTTGCACTGGTGTTCGTTTTCTACCGGGAAGGCTATATATCCGGGCCGTGGATGCTTTTCGGCGCACTCTGTATCATGTTGTTTGTCCTCACGCTCGCTTTTAATCAATGGGTGATTATTTCGGTAATAGCCGTTGTCTGCGCGCTGGGGATCTATTATTTCCGGAAAAGGCGGAAAGCCATCACGAGCCTCATCATCTTTTTCGTCATATCCACCGCATATGTGTTTTGCGTAGACTTTGTTTACGAAAACGTCCTGCAATCTCACCAGCGCAACCGCATCGATGTCATCCTCGGCAAGATAGATGACCCCCGCGGCCAGGGTTACAACCTCAATCAGTCGATGATCGCCATCGGATCCGGACAATTTTGGGGCAAAGGATACCTTCAGGGTACGCAGACCAAATATAATTTTGTGCCCGAGCAGAGCACGGATTTTATTTTTTGCACGATTGGCGAGGAATGGGGGTTTGTGGGTTCCATGGTTGTCATCAGTCTATACCTGACGTTACTGTTGCGCATCGTCAACATTGCCGAGCGCCAGCGTACCGCATTCGCCCGCATCTACGCCTACGGTGTTGCGTCCATCCTGTTTTTCCATTTTGCCATTAATATCGGCATGACCATCGGTATCGTGCCCATCATCGGCATCCCCCTGCCCTTTATCAGCTATGGCGGCTCTTCGCTTTGGAGTTTTACGATCTTGCTTTTTATTATGCTCAAATTTGACGCAAACAAGAAAGGAATCGTTTAAAAAGGTTGACCAAATGCGAGGCCCCGCATGGGAAGCAGGGCACTACGCAAATGGCTGCACACATGAATGACGACAAATTTAATAGAATTAAAACAATATCCTAAAATATTTGTAATTTTTTTATTAATAATTGGCCTCGCTTATAAATCTTCCTGCTCTTTTACCGGAACGTTGCGAATAAAGTCATCATAGTACGGATTGTCCTGGTCCGAGTAGGTCCCGTAAGCGTTCAGCAGGTACCCTACCTGTCCGTCATCGGCCCTCACGGCATAAATGACAGCCATGTCCGCCGGATCGGATTCCCCTTCAAAGCGATACACCTTGATGATGGTCAGTTGGGATGGAGCATACACGTTGGGCCTGCCCTCAAAACAAGCCCCGTCTTTTGTAATGGTAAGTTCGCGGCCGTAGCCCTTTTCCTTAAGGCGCTCCATTACGGCAGCTATTGGAGTCATGGATCTGGATGTGCTCATCTGTGTCGTTGTTTATTAGGTTAGAACAAGCTTCCCTGCGTTATGTTTACCGGATAAACACGATCACGGTCTCAGCGGCGGAACCTCCCTTCGTCAGGGGGAAGCGGGCGCATTGAGAAACCGGCGCACGGCCAGCCCCGCCAGCCCTGCGAAGCCACTTACAGGGCCCACCACCAGCACCGCGATAATCAGTACCAGCACAATACCTGGCACAGCAGCCAATGCCGGCACACCCGCCGTGAATATACCGGCCACCTTGGTTGCCAGGTCAACCCCGGAATTGAAGTGAAGATAGAGTGCGTACCCCATCCACAACGTTATGCCGGCCATCGCCGGCGTCCAAAACGCCTGCGATGCGCTCGTCGACTTCCACCAGCACACCGCAAAACAAACCGGGGCGATGGTCCACCATGGACCGACAACAGCCAACAGCCCCGCTATGACCACGATTAGTACGAATAACATACCCCTTCTCATTTTGTTGGTTTCAATGCCATGCGGCGTTGCAGCCTGTCCGACGGCTCATCCGCACGCTTCATAAACAATAGTGTGTCCAGCTCGCCCTGTGCCCAGCGATCGATCATGTTGTCGTAGTACCGGCTTCCGGGGTTGCCCGACTGGCCACCCGGATACAGCCCGTATGCCACCGGCCATTCCTTATCCAGTTGCACCACCATCCGCCATGACGGACCGTTTGTACGCGATGTGGCATTGACCACACTGCTGCCCCCGCCATTGTTGACGCCGATACGGCCGAATGACCTGAAGTTAGGCACCAGGTGCATGATGCGCGTCCCTTTCACCTTGCCCAGCGCCCATGTGCGCGCCGAAATATCGCCAAGGCGTTCACGCATATGCTTCACGGTGATGTTGAAGCTCTCCCGTATGATGTCATCCAGCGTTTCCACCGTATCCGGTGTATTCACATTGTCGAACCACGGCGCATCCGGTTCGTTGTTGATGAGCTCAAACGTACGGTCGAGGCTGGGGAATAAGAAATCGTCATCCCGCGGAAACTCATCCTCCCAGATCGCCGCCATCAGGTTGTCCAGCCAACTTTCAAAAATAGCCGCCCCTACGGCGTCCGCGTCATTCCGGCGGTTCCAGCGCTCCACGGCATCAAATTCGGCTGATCTGCGGATGGAATCCGCTGCCGCCAATGCCTTCATCAACCGCGGGAGCACCCGTCTTGCATCCACATTGTAATTATCATTCTGCAACGCACGCAGGCTATCAGCTGTTGCGTCTGTCATCGCTTCCAAGCGTTCATTGATGCGGATAGCCCTGGCCGGATGTGCAAACCGCCAATCGAGGTAGTACGGATAGGTCGTATCAGTGGGCGATTGGTTTGCCGAGCTGACGAAGCCCCGCGATGGATTCCGTACCGCGGGATTCTGCTCCTTTGGTATCCACCCCTGCCAGTCGTGCGATGCGAGGGTGCCATCCAGCAGATACTTGCCCTGCCCCTTCCATTTCAAGGGCAGTTTGCCGGCAGCCGCGAGGGCGATATCACCGCCATTGCTGGAAAAGACGAAATTCTGGGCCGGTGCCGTAAAATAGCCAAGCGCTTCACGGTAGTCGTCGTAGTCCGTGCCACGGTTGAGGTAATAAAAAGCAAGCATATCCGAATCATCCGTCTCGTTCGTTACCCAGCGCATTGCGTAGCCGGGCGGTACCCGATCAGTATTGGTCGGGTCGGCCTTATGGTACACAACCGGCCCATGATGCGTGTAGTATAGCGTGTCGTACACCGTCCAGCCACCCTTCAGGCTGAAGGTTTCGATGTGCCTCGTTGCCGGCTTCCATTGACCATCATGCCGGTACTCGCGAAAGGTCGAGTCCCTGAACTGAATGCGGTAGAAATCCATCACATCCGGCCCCAGGTTAGTGACTCCCCAAGCAATATCCTTATTAAAGCCGATGATGATATTCGGCGTACCCGGCAATGCCACACCATAGACATTCACGCCTGGCGCGGCGAGCTGCATCTGGTACCAGATAGACGGCAAGGTTAGCTGCAAGTGCGGGTCATTCGCCAGGATGGGCAGCCCCGTAGCCGACTTGGTGCCACTCACGGCCCAGTTATTGCTCCCTATCTCAGGGCGCGGTGCAGGCATGTAGAAACTCAATAAGTCACTGTCCGGCAACGCCGTCACCCGCTCCGGCACGACGGGTCTTGGTACGGGCGAAAATTCCCATTCCGTTCCTTCCGGTATCGCGGGTGATTCCAATGCGGGATAGTCCGGAAAAAGGTTGGCCACCACATCAGCGCCATATCTTGCCAACACCTTGGTCAACCCGTAGTCATAGCTACCCCCGTTCAACGTATTCCGCATATTCATCAGCATCAAGATAGACTTATATGGCGTCCACCGCTCAGGACTGTAGTTCAACAGTTTGTATTCCACGGGCAGGTCACGGTAAGTCAGCTGTTCGATATATGCATTTACGCCCGCCGCATAAGCTTCCAGCATCCGGTTTGCCAACGTATCGGCCTTCAATTTCTCGGCGATGGTTGCAGCCGATCGCGCCATGCCGATACGGCGGTTAAACCGGTCATAAGCCAAGGCGGCCCCGCCCACCACCTCCGAGAGCCTTCCTGAGGCAACCAGTGTATAAAATTCCATCTGCCAGAGGCGATCCCGGGCGATGACATACCCCTGAGCGAAATACAGGTCCGCATCATTTTGTGCAAAAATATGCGGTACGGCATTGTCATCGTAATATACCGTTACTTCTTCCGCAATCCCTTTCAGCAAGATTTCTTCATCCTGCCGGCTGTGTCCAGCCACCGCATGCTGTAAAAAGCCTTCAAACGGGCTGAAGACCTTACCCAATGGCGGCACCATGCCCCACGAACGGTTAAACACATAAAGCAGCGCGAGCGCGGCAAATAGCGGCCAAAAATGCTTGATGAATCTCATTATCATTTAGGTATCATTTCAAAGGCACGTATTGTCACCCAAACATAATCAAAGCGCGCGAAACACGCAAATCCAGCGCTTAAAAAAACAACCTTGTGCCGACTATGTTAGTAAAAGCGTATGGAAAGTCCACTATTTGATGTCCTTGTTGTCGGCGGAAGCTTTTCGGGCCTTTCCGCCGCGCTGACGCTTGCGCGTTCCGGCCGCCGCCTGTTGATTGTCGACGATGACGCCCCCTGCAACAAAACCAGTGAAAAGGCGTACAACCTGCTCACCAATGACGGTTTAAGTCCACATGAAATCAAGGCAAAAGCCATTGCCGATGTCAGGAAATACCCATCGGCACACTTCAGCCCAGGTACTGTTGCCGAAATAGCTGTCGGCTCGCCCTTCTTGGTAAAAACAACCGGCGGACAGGCCTACCGTTCCCAAACCGTCCTCCTCTGTACGGGCATGGCCGATATCATTCCCGATATCCCCGGATTTGCTGCCTGCTGGGGCAAATCCATCATCCACTGCCCCTATTGCCACGCCTATGAGCAGCAAGCCAGCCACGTAGCCATGTTTGGAAACAGCGATGACGATGTTGCTCTTGCAGGCCTCCTGAAGACCTGGAACAAAGGTGTCACGCTGCTCACCAACGGTCGCCCGCTATCTACCGATCAGCAGCAGTTGCTAGACAAACAACAGCTATCCGTTATCACCGCGCCCGTATCCGGGCTCCGCCACCATGATGGCCGGCTTCTCGCCGTATTGTTTGACGGCCATGAGCCATTCAACGTACGCGATCTCTTTGTCAACCCGCTAGCCAAGCAGCATTCCCCCCTGGCCGAGCAGAGCGGTTGCGAGCTCATCGAAAACGGATTAATTAGGGTAGATGACTTCCACCGTACCACCGTGCCGGGCATCTACGCCGCCGGCGACTGCTGTACCGCATTCCGCACCATTTCCACGGCCATTGCGTCCGGCACCCAGGCGGGCATCTTCATCCATCAGGACCTGCACAAAAATTA
Source organism: Parapedobacter sp. ISTM3 (assembly GCF_016533505.1). NCBI lineage: Bacteria > Pseudomonadati > Bacteroidota > Sphingobacteriia > Sphingobacteriales > Sphingobacteriaceae > Parapedobacter > Parapedobacter sp. ISTM3. Next base: position 278,680 of record NZ_JAENGN010000006.1, read on the forward strand.
CCTCAAGGCCCTCATGGAAGACGGGTAGTTTGCCGCCCATTTAGGCTGCGCAATGAAGAGATTGTACCATGCCTTGGACAAAAACAAATTACCCCGTTTCGATGAAGAACCTGCCCGTTGCAGTTCGCAACAAGGCCGTGGATATTGCGAATGCCCTGCTTGATGAAATCGTATTATGGCTGAGACTCATCCGGCTGGATGGTAAGCACGGTATCCGTAAATGAGCGCAATCGCACGGTACCGCTAAAATCCCCTTTAAAAAATTCGATGACTTGGCAGCGTACGGCAGACTTTAGTGACAGCTCATCGTCGCCCATGGCTACAAGTCCGAAATTTCCTTCTATCGCCGTGAAGCCGCCTCCCTCTCTCCTATATATAACAAATATCAACTCGTTGATTTTACCTAACAACTTTTTCATCTTATTGACTTATTTCTTCACCCCCCGAAGGAAGTGATAATCCGACAATATACCGGGCAATAGCTAGCCCCGGTTTGGCCAACTTCGTGGTTGGTCTTAACCGAGCTTCAGCCCTTGCCGTAGATGTAAACTACATCCGGCACACGCAAAATCACCTAACAACTATCAACAAGAAACTACAGGGGGGGCACGGAGTCCGTTTGAATGTAGATAGACTTTTTCTACATGAGGTTTGGGCAATGAAAAATATTGACAACGGAAAACAGCTGCGGGCGGATAACCGATGGCTATCCTATCGGTTTTCGGCGAAGCGGCAACTGTTTGCTGCTTGGCGTACTGCGATGTGAAGGTAGGCGCATATGCATGGGAATGGTCATTAAGGGAATGAGTCGTCAACAACCTGTCCAGTATGCCTTCTTCAGCACTTTCGCAAACGGAGTGATCATGCGGGTGGTGCCAGGCATGATCATGGGGATGAACATGCGGAAAAGCATCGTGCCCAATGATGAGCACCGTGGCCAGCAACATCAATCCTACCTTTAACCTTCTTGGCATACCCATTTCAAATGGCAAAGATAAGAAATTGCTTGGAGCCAGCCATACAGACGTCCGTTTGTTTACTTACCTTTGCATACGATGAGCGCAAACACGGTATCCCAAGCCACCAAGATTGCTTTACTTGACGCGTGCAAGGCGTACGTTGATCAACGAACGGCGAATGCTTTGCAAGCCATCGCTTCTGCGAGCGACGCGGCCGCGGATGACACCAAAAGCAGTGCAGGCGACAAATTTGAAACAACACGGGAAATGATGCAGCAAGAACTTAACCGGCATCAACAGCTCTTGACGGATGCACAACGCATGGCCAAGGTGCTGGCGGATCTGGACGTTCGCATACATACCGAACCTGTTAAACTCGGCAGCGTGGTGGAAACAAATCACGGCATGTTTTTTATCGCCGTAAGTGTAGGTCAGCTACAAATTGACGGAACGACATATCGGGTAATTTCTTCGGCATCTCCCCTGGGGCAACGGCTTATCGGCTTAAACGCGGGCGAGGCGATTACGTTCAACGGCACAGCGTACCGGGTAACCCATGTCTGCTGATATGGGGTATTTTTTTACTTTGTATACGTTGACCGGTATTTCCCGACGATTTTGATGACCACCGGCACCGTAACGACAACAATGATGGCGACGACCAGATAGTGAAGGTAGGGCCGCAAAAACGGCATGCTTCCGATGAGATAACCGGCAAACGCGAAAGCGAGAATCCATCCCACCGATCCCATCAAGGCGAAGGCGATGACGCGACTGAACTTGAGCCTGACGATGCCGGCAACGATTGGTCCGAAGGTCCGGATCAACGGAAAGAATATGCCGATGGACAAAGCGAACGCGCCGTATTTTTTATAAAACTTTTCGGCCGCCGATAAGTGCTGCCTTTTGAAAAATCTGGAATCCGGCCTGCGGTATACCAGCGGACCGGCCTTATAACCGATGACATAACCCGTCATGTTGCCCAATAACGCAGCGAGAACACCTAAACTGCATAGCGTGAAAAGGCTATGCTCAAACAGTCCATTGGCGATCAATACGCCCGCCATAAAAACGAACGCGCCGCTCGGTACGAAAAAACAGAAAAAAAGCCCAATTTGCCCGTAGATTGCCAGGAGAATGAGCAGTAACCCACCGAATTGAATCAAAGCCTCGACGTCAAACATCTTGCCGTTAAAGATAAAGAATCCCGGCAAAACCAGCGGACAAAATTACCGCTAAACGCGTACGCATGTATCCACACAATTTACACCTTAAAATTTTATAGTTACCTATTTTAAACCTATATGTATTTTACATTTTATCGTATTTTCATCGTAAAGTCATCGTATTTTCATCGTATTTTATACGATAAAAATAGGTTCTTTTTATGTTATTCTAATGATTTTAAGTAAAATTCAACCAATTTCTATTTAACTTTTACTACGTATTATTTGGCCAAACAGATAGAATTGCGTATACTTACCGTGTAAAAGCCATGTTCATTGTCCCCGCATGGACGACATTTTTACATTGAAGCTATGGGCATCATCAAAAAAGGCATCAACGGACCATTCAAAGGCAAAGCGGGCAGTGTGATAGGAAGCAGTTGGAAAAAGATTAGCTACATCAAAGGGTTGCAACTGAAGAAAAGCGCCAAGCGTAAGCCTTCGCCCGAACAGGCGATCCAGCAACAGCGGTTTAAGCTACTTAACGATTTCCTGAGACCACTTTCCCAGATACTGGAAATCAGCCTGAAACCGCTCTTAACGAAGACTACGGGAGTAAACGCGGCATTTAGCCTGAATTATGATCACGCCTTCCTTGTGGATGGCGAGCATACGTCGTTAAACTATAAAGCCATGCAGTTCAGCCATGGATCACTGTGCACCGCCGGCGCTGAAAAGGCGTGGCGCGAAAATGACCAGGTCACGGTCACTTGGCATACAAAAACCTATGGCATGGGCGGTGAAATGGATGATGTGGCCTACGCATTGGTGTATTGCCCAGAAACTGACCGGTTTTTTGGGAGTACGGCGGAGCAGATCAGGCAAGACGGTATGGCAACCGTCGATCTCAGTGGCAATAACGGTACGGAGCTGCACACCTGGCTGTTCTTCGTGGACAAACGCCAGAAGCGGGCCTCCCCGACCGTGTACATCCCCCTTTCGTCAAGCAAACCTTAAAAACCAGCCGATATGGACCTTCTTTACGATCGCAACGTCCCCAAAAAGTCGGATAAATCCTATGGAAAGCTTGCCGTTCAACAGCGGATGCGCTTGGCCATGGCATTCCTCAACCCCTTACGCCCGGTCATCGCTGAAAGCTGGTTGAGCCGAGGCCGGGGCAGCAAAAAGAAAGCTTTCGGCCAGGCGCTCAAAAAATTGATGCAGGATGCACTGGAGGGCGATTATCCCGACCAGCACGTAGTCCCCGACCGGGTGGATATCAGCATGGGCATACTTCCCGGGCTGTTGGTTAGGGAGGCCGTACACAGTGAGCAGACACTGGAGGTTTATTTTTCCAGCAAAGACACCCCCTTAGCCCGGGCCACCGACGAGGTGGTGTTGGTGGTATACAATCCCGGACGAGGTGTCGCGGCTCGCAACACACACGTTTGCAACCGTAATGAGGGGTATATCAAGGTTGACTTGCCGCCCCAATTGTGGTCGGCGCCCTTCCACGTTTACCTGTTCGCACACAGCGCAAGCAAAAAACAATACAGTAAAAGTGTGTACATCGGGCAGTTGGGACCATGACGGGACAGGGGTATAAACTACGTCGTATAAGGATGTTGCCAGGGCTTCCGGTAAGACCGCCGCAATAACGCCGTGGCCTCGGGGTCGTCCAGGCATACTTTCGTTTGCGGATCATAGACCAGTGGGCGGTTTAATTGCATCGACAGATTGGCCAATATACAACTGGCCGTTGATATGTGCCCTTCCTCGATATCCGCGACGGGCAAACGATCATGTTGAATAGCTGAAAGGAGATCCTGCATATGCCGCCGCGTGGCCGGTGCTGTATGCAGTTCAATCCGGGGCTCGTCTATGTCTTCCGGAAATTCGTCCCGCTCGTAAACCACATCTTTGGCAATCCGGTCGCCTTGGCCGGCAGGAATAAACTCGTACTTCATCACACTCCCCTTCAGGGTACCTCTATCTCCATAAATAATAAATGCCCACGGATATTCAGGATCAGCCGGAGTGCCCCATGTGCGATGCTGCCATATACAGTTGAGCTCGTCGTATTCAAAAACCGCCGTCTGGGTGTCGGCAATGGTCGACTTCCCGCCTTTCTGAACGTAAATCCCCCCGGTTGCACTGATCCGCTTCGGCCAGTCAAGTTGCAGCAACCAGCGCACCGTGTCAAACATATGGATACACATATCGCCGGTGATTCCGTTCCCGTATTCCATAAAAGTCCGCCACCAACTGCCGTGCGGCAATCCATCGTATGGACGTAGGGGCGCTGGGCCGGTCCACATTTCATAGTCGAGAAATTCGGGTACCGGTGCCAATGGGGGGTTCCCATCCTTCCGCATATGATAATAGCAGCATAGCTCCACGTGTGATACGTTGCCGAGCAAGCCTTTGTCGATCACATTTTCTTTGGCGTCAATCAGATGTGGCGTGCTTCTCCGTTGTGTACCTACCTGTACTTTTCTATTGTACTTCCGTGCGACGGCAAGTATAGCTTCCCCTTCGAGTACATCGACGCTAACCGGCTTTTGTAAATAAAGATGCGCTCCGGCCGTCATGGCGTCAATCGCCTGCCGGGCATGCCAGTGATCCGGGGTACCAATGAGCACCAGATCCAATGGATGATCGGCCAGCATCTTCCTATAATCACTATACATTGCCGGAACCTTCCTGGAGGTTTGCCGTTCACTAATGAGCCGGCCTGCCTCCTCCAGGTGATTGCGGTCTACATCGCACACGGCAACGACGTCAACGTCACTTACCTGAATGAGTCTGAACAGGTCGCTTTTCCCATACCAACCGGCGCCGATTAAACCTACCCGCAGTTTGTTGGGTGTATTTGCAAAGGGGCCTCCTTTAGCCTGTAGGGCAGCCAATGCTAAAACAGCGTTGGCACCTTGAATGAATTTTCGACGGTTCAGCTTAAAATTGGTCATAATTTATTGGTTACGTTCTATGATAGGGCCGAGCCCCATATCTTCCGTAGGCTAAAATAATGTTTTCGCCGATTTCTGCTATACCCATGTTTGGAATTGCAACTCAAAATAGGAGACTTTTTATGCAGCCGCGGAAAATACCGCTCGGTTCTCCTTTATGGATCGTATATTAGCTAAATTTCTTTTTAGTAAGATGTGTATATCCGTATTTTATTATCGCCAAGTTGTAGTAGTAATCAGGAATATATTATACTTATTAAGTTTAATATATTTTCTTGTGGGTTGTCAAAATCCAACTGATCATTCTGTCGCATTGAATATCGACCTGCACAAACAGCAAGGTATAATTAAGAAATATTTGCTAGATAGTGCAAGACAATACAGTTATTATTCCAAAGAATGGCAAAAGTACATCGACATGGGCCTACAGGAAGATTCGACAATCGCTTACTTGTGGCAACAAAAGGCCATGCCACTCTTTAAGCAGGGCAAGTATGAATTGGGAATGCAGTATCTGGACAAAGCGGTGTATTATGATAGGTCCAGTTGGCTGAGTTACAGGGCATTCATCAAATGTATTTTCGCTAAAACCTATAGGGCTGCGATTGCTGATTTTGAAGAATGCATGAGCTACGATGGAAATAGCCATGTGATGGATCACTCATATCGGTTTTACATTGCACTTAGCCTATTACAACTGAATGAGTTCCAGAAAGCGGAGGCTCTATTCAAGGAAGAAATAGATCAAATGCAGAAAGAAAGAGGCGAGGAATGGGTTCACCACCTTGAACTCTTTTATTACGGTATTTCACTGTATGAACAAAGAAAATATGAATCCGCTGTGGAAGCGTTTGATCGCGCCTTAAACAATTACCACCGGTTTTCTGATGTGAAGTACTACAAGGCCATTTCATTAGCTCATCTTGGCAAAACCGAAGAGGCTTCTGCTATACTTGAAGAAGCCAAATTCGACAGAAGTGACGGGTATACCATAACTGAGGATAACGTTATCTACGAACGTTATCCTTACCAAGTCAGATGGGATCAGCATGGGTTACATCAATAAAGACGAGGCTGTAAAAGATAAAACGGTTTACGAGAGAGCGACATATATGAGGCGGGCTGAGTGACTATAATCAACACAGATTAAAAGTTGCTTTTAACTATGCTGAAGTATGGATAGTCTGCTTTAACCATATATTCTACGCTTCCTACAGCTCCGCCTTTATTTCGATGGTCTTATTATTGCCGGAATCGTCCACAAAGTTGACTTTCATAGTTTCGCTTTCAAGATAGTTCGACAAAAATAATTCACACAACGAGTCCATTTGATTATCAGACAAATCAAAATCATTAATCTGTGTAATTCGATATCCGTTTCGCATACCTAATTTTTCTGCTTCGGTATTTTTATATACCGCCGAAACGGTATAGACACCATCGATAAGTTGAGCGTTAAATCCGAAGAATGGTGATGGTTGGTGCGTTTGGGAGTCCGAATGGGGCGCGAAATAGAACCGCTTATGTAAATAGTCGACGCTTATAACCCCATACTTTGCAAGTCCCATACCAACCGAGTTTTTGTTTTTATGTTCGGATACCGTAGTGGAGATGTCTTTGATTACAGCGTTTCCAAAAAATAGGTCACCAATTTTAACCCTATTTTCTATACCCACTTTGCCTGCACCAAACAATCCAGAGGATATGGAACCGTAACCTTCATTTACTAAATGCGCGCTTCCCTTTGCATTTAATTTCTCGTAACTTTCTGTTGATAGTGGAAGAAATTTGTCTGATCCACTGTCAAACAGAGCTGTTAAGTTACCTCGTTTCCCTAAGTCCAATTTTACAAAG